>NZ_DIEJ01000296.1:0-56678 GCF_002418565.1 Achromobacter sp. UBA5777
TGGCCAGCGGCATCACCGCCGAAGGCGTGCGCTGCGCCCGCGCCGCGTTGGACCGCGCCCGCGCCATCAATGTCGAATTGCCGATCACCGAAGCGGTGTGCGCCGTGCTGTTCGAAGGCGTCGCGCCCATGACCGCCGTCTCGGCCCTGCTGGCGCGGGATGCGCGCTATGAAGGACTGGGCGCCGGCTCCGGCGAGGCCATCGGCGCCGCCTAGATCGCGCCCGTCCATCCCGCTTCCACAACAAGACACGACACCCACCCCGAGGAGACATCCTTCATGACGCAAACCCGCAAGTTCCGGGTCGGCCCGCTGCTGCGTGGCCTTTGCCTGAGCCTGGCCGCCATCCTGCCCGTTGCCGCCCACGCCGACTGGCCCGAGCGCCCGATCCACATGGTCGTGCCCTTCCCGCCCGGCTCGTCGCCCGACATCCTGGCGCGCACGATTTCCGAGCCGCTGTCCCAGGCCCTGGGCCAACCCATCGTGATCGACAACAAGCCGGGCGCCGGCGGCAACATCGGCACGCGCATGGTGTCGCAGGCCAAGCCCGACGGCTACACGCTGCTCTACACGATCAACGGTCCGCTGGTCACGGCGCCCACGCTCTATAAGAAGACGTTGGGCTACGACCCGCTGACCGACCTGGAGCCGGTATCGCTGGTCGGCACCAGCCCTAACGTGCTGGTCGTGCCGGGCAGCCTCAAGGTCGACAACGTCCAGGACTTCGTCAAGCTGGTCAAGGGCCGCGGCAACTCGCTGAACTACGGATCGGTCGGTCCGGGCAGTTCGGCCCATCTGGCCATGGAGATGTTCAAGGAACGCGCGGGCGTGGACCTGGCCCACATCCCGTATTCCGGTTTTCCGCAGGTCATCACCGCCATCATCGGCGGCGACGTGCAGGCCGGCTTCATGGTGCCGGCGATCGCCGTGCCGCAGGCGCGCGATGGGAAGGTCAAGCTGCTGGCCGTGACCAGCCTGCAGCCCAGCGACGCCTTGCCCGGCGTGCCCACCATGGCCTCGCAGGGCTATCCGGACTTTGAAGCCATCTCGTGGAACGCGATCCTGGCGCCGGCCGGCACGCCCACGCCGATCATTGAACGGCTCAACAGCGAACTGGCGCGCATCATCAATAGCGAGGCCGTACGCAAGCAGCTGGCGCTGCAATACTTCACGCCGGCCCCGTCCACGCCAGCAGCCCTGACCAATCGCATCAAGAATGAAAAGGCGCGCTGGGACCAGGTGATCGACAAGCTGAAGCTGTCGCTGGACTGATCTTCAGTCCGAGGGGCGGCGCCTATGCGCCCCCTTCGTAGCCCTGCTGGCGCCAGGCCTCGAACACCGTGACCGCCACGGCGTTCGACAGGTTCAGGCTGCGCTGGCCGGTGCGCATCGGCAGCCGCAGCCGCTGCTGCGGCGGAAACATCGCCTGATGCTCGTCCGACAAGCCCGCGCTTTCGCGGCCAAACACGAACACATCCCCCGGTTTGAAACTGACGTCGGCCACGCTGCGCTGCGCGTGCGTGGTCAGCGCATAGATGCTGGACGCGATTGCGCCGGTGTCGTCCAGGGCCTCTTGCAGCGTGTCGTGCACGCGCACGGGCTGCCACTCGTGATAGTCCAGCCCCGCGCGCCGCATGCGGGCGTCATCCAGCTCGAATCCCAGGGGACGCACCAGATGCAGTTGCGCGCCGGTATTGGCGCACAGCCGGATGGCGTTGCCAGTGTTGGGAGGGATCTCCGGACAGACAAGAATGACGTGGAACATGGTGCAGGCAAAGGGGGAAAGGTCCACGGCCGGGAAGCGGCCGCGCGAGCGTGATTGTCGCCGATTTGGCGGCGCAGGCCTGGAACCGCGACCCGACCGCGGTCCGATGAAGGTGCGGATGCGGGCGTGGATGCGCGCGCGGTTGCGGGCGCGGACACGAGCTCGGATGCAAACGGCAGATGCAGGCCAGGATGCCGGCGGGAATTGCGGGCTGGAATCCAGCCACGATCCAGGCGGCGATGCAGGCAGATCATGGCGTGCGCGCGGCCACCAACCCCGTCACGCTGGCCGCCCCTGCCGCCATCAGGGCCGTGGCCGCCGCGCCCACGGTACTGCCGGTGGTCATCACGTCGTCCACCACGGCCACATGCCGTCCGCGAACCGGGCCGGTGCAAACGAAGAGACCCGCCGCCCCCCGCTGCCGCGCCCGCCGGCCGAGCGTGGCCTGGCGCGGCGTTTCGCGCCGCCGTGCAAGCAGGAGACGCGGCGCCGGCAGCGCCAGTTCGGCGGCCAGACTACGCGCGATCTCGGCTGCCGGGTTCATGCCCCGCTGACGCAGCGACGCCCGGCTGGCGGGGATGGGAACCAGGAGGAGATCGGGCGGCATGAACCCGGCGCAATGCCCGCATTCGGCGGCAGTGTCGGTAACGCTTGATCCCGGAATGCCGACGGCTTGCGCGCCGGACTGCACCGCTGCCTCTTGCACCGCCTGCGCCATCATTCGCGCCAGCACCGGCGCCATGCTGAGCCGCAACTGCGTCTTCAGCATCAGCACCAGCGCATCGCCGGGAGGCGCATAGTCAAACGCCGCGATTGTGCGGCTGAACGTCTGCGGCTGCGCCATACACGCGGCGCAATGCTGTCCGCCCCCTTGAAGGCGCAGCGCGCATCGCGGGCATCTTGCCAAGCCCCCCGGCGGCCCGGCCATGATGTCCGCCTGACACCCGGCGCACAGCCGCGCCCCAGCGACCCGTGTCCCGCACAACGGACAATCGCACCCCAGGCGCGACAACAACCGTCGCCCCATATTCAGTAGGGGCAATCGGAGCCTGCCGCCGGGATGGGCAATAATGTGAGCCATCCCAGATCAAACCATGCTCCGCCCCGGGAGATCCCGCGAGCGCGACCGAAATGTCCCTGCCAGAAACCGCAACGCCCCCCTCCCTGCCCCTCGTCAGTGCCGACGTGCCGCGCCAATTTGCGCGCCGCGGCGACCTGGCCGACGCCCAGTTCCTCTATGGCGAAGTGGCGCGCCGCATGCTCGGCCGCCTGCAGTACATCCGAGTGCAACCGAAGGCTATGCTGGACGCCGGCTGCGGCGCCGGCGACAACCTGCCGTTGCTGCGCGAGCGCTATCCCGAAGCGGCTTACACCGGCCTGGACAACTGTGAGCCCTTGCTGGCGCAGGCGCGCCAGCGTCACGCGCCGGGCGGGCTGTCGGCCTGGATCGGCAAGCTGGCGCGTCGCGGCCCGGCGGCCCCTTCATTTGTGAACGCCGATCTGGCCAACACGGGACTGCCGCCCGAATCGCTGGAACTGGTCTGGTCGAACATGGCGATGCACTGGCACCGCGAACCGCACGCCGTGCTGGCCGAATGGCGCCGAATCCTGAAAGTGGGCGGCCTGGCGATGTTCTCCTGTCTGGGTCCGGCCACGCTGCGCGAACTGCGGCAGGCGCTGGCGGATGCCGGCCTGCGCACGGCCACGCCGTCTTTCGTGGACATGCACGACTTCGGCGACCTGCTGGTGGAAAACGGCTTTGCGGATCCGGTGATGGACCAGGAGATCCTGACGCTGACCTACCGCAGCCCCGAAAAGCTGCTGCAGGACGTGCGCGCCTTGGGCGGTAACCCCGCCGAAGGACGACGGGGCGGGCTGGTGGGACGCGGCTGGCGCGACCGCCTGTGCGCGGCGCTGGAAGCGCAGCGCAATGCGGACGGCCTGATCGTCTTGAGTATCGAAGTGGCCTACGGCCACGCCTGGCGCGCCGCCGCGCATCGGACCGTGGCAGGCGAAACCCGCCTGTCCATCAGCGCGATCGGCGGCCGGCAGCGCGGAACGCTTTGACGGCAGGGCCTGCAAAGCCGCCCTGAAAGACGGGTCTTCGAAAGCAGGCCTGAATGAACGCCCGTGAAAAAGGCGCGCGAAGCGGGCCTCGCACGCGTCCCTGCCGCAGCCTAGTGCAAGCGTTCCGGCACGGTGACGCCCGGCTCGGACGCCGACAGTCCCTGCATGGGCTCGGACGTCGCCCGGATGCGGCGGCGAAGCACCGCTGTCGGCTCTGCCGGCGGCGCAACGGGCGCCGCCGTACCGCGCCACGCGTTCGACATGGCTTCCACCACCAGCGGCAAGTCGCGCAGGCGATGGTACTGGCTGCGCAGCCAGCGGGCGTCGTTGCCGGCGCGCATGGCGTCGTCGCGCAAGGCGGCGATCATGTCGCCCGTACCCAGTTCCTCGGCCACCGGCATCAGACGCTGGAACAGCGCACGCATATGGTCGATCAGACGCACGCGCTGCCCGTCGGGCGTGACGTAGCTGCCCTGCAGGCCAAAGCGGCAGGCCTGGAAGTGGTTGCTGCGATAGGAAAGCCAGGCGTTGTCGCTGGGATCTTCCTCGCGCATCAGCAACACGGACAGCGCTTGGGCAAACGCCGCCACCTGGCAGGCGCGCTCCACCGTCAGCGGCGTGTCGCAGACCCGGATTTCGACCGTGCCGAACTCGGGCTTGGGACGGATATCCCAGTACAGGTCCTTGATGCTCTCGGCCAGACCGAAAGCGCGAAGCTGGGACAGGTGGGCTTCGAACTGGTACCAGTCCTTGACCTCGGGCGGCATGTGGCCGGCGAGCGGGAAGCTGTTGACCGCATTCAGGCGCGAGCACGAGAACAGGGTGTCCACCCCCTCGCAGTACGGCGACGACGCCGTCAGCGCGATGAAGTGCGGCACGTAGGGCGACAGGCGGCGTAGCAGCTTGATGGAGTCGTCGCCGCTTTTCACGCCCAGATGGATGTGTTGGCCGAACACCGTAAATTGACGCGCCAGGTAACCGTACATTTCGGCCAGGTACTGGAAGCGCGGGGTATCGGAGATGGAGCGCTCTTGCCAGCGCATGAAGGGATGGGCGCCACCGCCCGCCACCGACACGCCAACCGCATCCGCGGCTTCAACCAGGGCGTCGCGCATCTCGCGCATTTCGGCCAAGAGGCCCATGGGGTGCTCGTGCACCGAGGAGTTCAGTTCGATCATGGACCGCGTGATTTCGGGTTTTACGCGGTCGGCAATAGGATGGTTGGCCATTTGGGCCAACAGTTCGTCAGAGGCTGCAGCAAGGTCAAAACTGCGGGGGTCGATCAGTTGCAGCTCGAGTTCGATGCCCAGGGTGTTGGGGGCCGACGAAATGAACGGGATTTGTTCCATCTCGGACTCCTTTGAATGTTTGATGAGGGTATGCGCCGTTCGACCTTGAAGCCCGGCAACCTCCCGGGGGGCACTAGACGGCGGCTTGTGAACGCATGATAGCCGCAGGTTTGTGGCAAAACGATTGAAAATCGTGACATTTGTGTGCAACATCGCGAATCATCCGGTTTTTCCCTCTAAGGAACAGTAAGCAAGCGCTTACCGCCCAGGATTGACGCGGGTTCTGGGCGAGCGCCCGGCGCGGAGCCAGAAAAGACGGGGATCTCCAAAGGGGACGGGATAACCCTAATTAGGGTTATCCCTGACGATTTCGACGCCTGGCGGCGCCTATTTGCGCCAGAAGATCGGCGTGAAGAGCACCAGCACGGTCAGCAGTTCCAGCCGGCCGATCAGCATGGCAAAGGTGCAGACCCAGATCTGGAAGTCCGACAGCACCGCAAAGGTGCCCATGGGGCCCACCGGACCCAGGCCGGGCCCGGTGTTGTTCACGCTGGCGAACACGGCCGAGAACGCCGTGATCGGGTCCAGGCCCGAGAGCAGCAGCAAGCTGGTGAACACCGCGATGGACAGGCCGTAGAACAGCATGAAGGCCAGCACGGACGACATGGTCCGTGTCTCCACCGCCCGGCCGTTGATCCGGACGGGGCTGACGGCATGCGGATGCAACATGGTGACCAGCTCATTACGGGCTTGCTTGATCAGCAGGATGGCGCGGATCATCTTGATCCCGCCCCCCGTCGACCCCGCCGACGTCGCAAAGCCCGACAGCAGCAGCATCGTCAGCGGCGCAAACAGCGGCCATTGGGCGAAGTCGGTATTGGCATAGCCGGTCGTGGTGGCCATGGAGATGGTATTGAACATCCCGTAGCGCAGCGCTTCCAGCGGATCGGTGTAAACGTCCTTGATGAAGAGGTACACCGAGATGACCAGCCCGACCCCCAGCACGACGACCAGGTACGGAATGGCCTCCGGACAGCGCCAATAGGCGCGCGGACTGCGCTGGCGGAAGGCATTGAAGTGCGTGGCGAAGTTGATGCCGGCGATCAGCATGAACACCATCGCCACCATTTCGACCGCAACGGAGTCAAAGTGCGCGAAGCCGTCGTCCCAGGTGGAAAAGCCGCCCAGCCCCATGGTGGTGGCCATGTGGCACCAGGCCTCAAACCACGACAGCCCGGCCAGCCGGTACGCAATGAAGCAGAGGATAGAGAACACGAAATAGACCGCGTACAGCGCCTTGGCCGTGCTGGCGATGCGGGGCGTCAGGCGCTCGTCTTTCATGGGCCCCGGGGTCTCGGCCCGCACCACCTGGTGTCCGCCGACGCCCAGCAGCGGCAGAATGGCGACGGCCAGCACCAGGATGCCCATGCCGCCGATCCAGATCAGCGTCGCCCGCCACAGGTTGATCGACGGCGGCAAGGTGTCCAGGTTGGTCAGGACCGTGGCGCCGGTGGTGGTCAGCCCGGACATCGCCTCGAAATAGGCGCCCGTGAAGGACAGCGGCAGCCCGGCGCCATGGAAGTACAGCAGCAGCGGAATGGCCGCCAGCAGCGGCAGACCTGCCCAGACGGCCGACACCAGCACGAAGCCGTCGCGCGCCCGCAATTCGCTGCGGTTGCGCCGGGTCAGCGCGGCCAGGCCGCCGCCGATGCCGACGGAAATCAGGAAGCCGTCGCGGAAGGCATCACGCGCCGCGTCGCCCCCCACATAGGCGATGAACAGCGGGATCAGCATGGTGAGGGCGAACATCACCATGGTGAGGCCCAGGATGTACAGGGTGGCCAGGACGCGCTTCATGGAGGCTTATCCGGCCGCTCGCGGCCCACGCAAGGGGTGAACGGGGCGGCGCATCAGAAAAACGACGCCGAAACCTGGAACAGCTTTTCCACGCGCGGCATCTGCTGGCGCGAGGGCACGAAGACGATGACGTGGTCGTCGGTTTCGATGACGGTATCGGCGTCCGGCAGGATGATTTCTTCGCCGCGCACCAGCGCGCCGATGCTGGCGCCCTTGGGCAGGCTGATCTTGCCCACCGCGCGGCCCACCACCTTGGACGTGGAGCGGTCGCCGTGGGCAATGGCCTCCAGCGCCTCGGCCACGCCCTGGCGCAGCCGGTGCACGGCCACCACGTCGCCGCGGCGCACGTGGCGCAGCAGTTCGCTCATGGTGGCTTGCGACGGCGACACGGCGATGTCGATGTGGCTGCCCTGCATGAGTTCGCCGTACGCGTGGCGGTTGATCAGCGCGATCACCTTGCGCGCGCCCAGCCGCTTGGCCAGCAGCGACGACATGATGTTGTCTTCGTCGTCGCTGGTCAGGGCCAGCCACGTGTCCATGTCCTCGATGTTCTCGCGCTCGAGCAGCGCCTCGTCTGTGCCACTGCCGTGCAGGACCAGCACACTGTCCGGAAGCTGGGTTGCCAGGTATTCGCAACGCTTCAGGTCGTGCTCGATGATGCGGACGCTGTACTTTTCCTCGGCAAGCTGGCGCGCGAGCCGCAGGCCGATGTTGCCGCCGCCCGCGATCATCACGCGGCGCACCGCGCGCTCGGCGTCGCGCAGCTTGCGCACGGCGCGGCGTGCGTGGTCCGAATCGACAACCAGCACGACTTCGTCGCCCGGGGCGATGACGGTGCCGCTGCCCGCGCGCAGGGGACGGCCGCCGCGCAGCACGTCGATGACGCGCGCCTTCACGTCCGGCCAGACGTCGCGCAGCTTATCCACGGACGAATGCGCCATCGGGCTGCCGTGCCCCACGCGTACGGTGACGACGCTGACGCGGCCTTCGGCGAATTCGACGACCTGCAGGGCCTCGGGGAACTCGATGAGGCTTTGCAGATAGGTGGTGACGCTGCGTTCGGGGCTGATGAGCGCGTCGATGCAGAAGCCTTCTTCGCTCATGAGTTCCGGATGCTCCGGAAATTCCGCGGAGCGGATGCGGGCGATGCGGCGGGGGATGTTGAACAGTTGGCGCGCGATCTTGCACGCGACCATGTTGGCGGAGTCGGACGCCGCACAGGCGATGAGAAGATCGGTGTCGGCGGCGCCGGCATTTTCCAAAACAGAAACCTGCGAGCCGTCACCCAGGACGACACGCAGGTCAAAGTGTTCTTGCAGGTATTGCAACTGGGCGGGGTCGGAATCGATGACCGTGATGTCGTTTTGCTCGGACACCAGGTTTTCCGCCACGCTGGTGCCTACGCGACCAGCGCCCATGATCAGGATCTTCATGTGCTGCGCTTGCGCGCGGACTCGATGCCCAATTGCTTGAGCTTGCGGTAGAGGTGGGTGCGTTCCAGCCCGGTACGTTCGGACACGCGCGTCATGCTGTGGCTTTCCCTGACCAGGTGGTATTCAAAGTAGATGCGCTCGAATTCGTCGCGCGCTTCGCGCAGCGGCTGGTCCAGCGAAATGCTGCCCAACTGGCCGTTGGACGTGGCCGGCACATCGTTGGCGGACACGGCGGCCAGCGCGGCGGGCGGATCCAGTTCGTCTTCCAGCGCCACGATCGGGCTGGCGACGGCCGGATTGGCGGCGGCGGGCGCCGCATGCGGCACGCGGCCACGCGCCAGGCCCGCGGCAACGGTCTTGAGCAGACGCTGCAGCGTAATGGGCTTTTCGAGGAAATCCATGGCGCCGATGCGCGTGGCTTCGACCGCCGTGTCGATGGTGGCGTGGCCGCTCATCATGATGACAGGCATGTCCAGCAAGCCTTGCGAGCCCCACTCCTTGAGCAGGCTGACGCCGTCGGTGTCGGGCATCCAGATGTCCAGCAACACCAGATCGGGACGCATGCGAAGACGGGCAGCGCGCGCTTGCGCCGCGTTTTCGGCCAACTCGACCGTGTGTCCCTCGTCGTAAAGGATTTCCGACAACAGTTCGCGTATACCGACTTCGTCGTCAACCACCAGAATTCTGGCCATAAAGCATCCACCTATTGCGTAGCCGCATTATCCTTTTCTTGCGCGGTGGCGTCCATAGTGTCGGACCCGGGCGCGAGCCGGGTCAACAGGATGGAAATCCGCGCCCCTCCTTCCTTGCGGTTGGCAAGGTCGATACGTCCGCCATGCTCTTCCACGATCTTGCGGACGATTGCCAATCCTAACCCAGTCCCGTGGGACTTTGTGGTTACGTAGGGCTCAAATGCGCGTTGCATGACCTGCGGCGGGAAGCCGGGACCCGTGTCCGCCACCGTGAAACGCAGCGCCTGATGCGCCACGCGATCGGGCTGTTCGCTGCGCATGAGTTGGGTCGTCACGCTGACGCGGCCCTGCCCGCCCAGTTCCGCGATCGCATCGCGCGCATTGGAAAGCAGGTTGTGGATCACCTGCCGGAGCTGGGTCGGATCGCCTTCGATATCGGGCAGGTCGGCGCCCAGGCTGACATCCAGATTCATGGCCTTTTCCGTCAGCCGCGATGGGGCGCCCTCGGGTTCCCAGCCATAGAGCGACAGCACGTCCGCCACCAGCGCGTTGAAATTGATGCGCTGCATGACGGCCGGCGGCGTGCGCGCATACTCACGGAAGTCGTCCACCATCTGCTTGAGCGACGCCACCTGGTTCACGATCGTGTTGGTGGAACGCGCCACGATCTGCGCCTCGGCGGGCGGCAGCTTGCCTTCCAGCTTCATGGCCAGGCGCTCGGCCGAGAGCTGGATCGGGGTCAGCGGATTCTTGATTTCGTGGGCCAGCCGGCGCGCCACCTCGCCCCACGCCACGGTCCGGTTGGCGGAAATCACTTCGGTGATGTCGTCGAACACGACCAGATAACCGTTGCCGCGCCCATCGACGCGCAGGTGCGTGCCCCGCGCCAGCAAGGTCAGCGGCTGGGATGCGGTCGCGCCTTCGGCCTGGGCGGGCGCAATTTCGAATTGCTGCTGCCAGTGCTGGCGCTCGGAGCCGACCGCCGCGTGCGTGGAAAACGCCTGGCGCACGATATTCGCAAATTCCAGCATGCCGTCCGCGGTCTCGAGCGGACGGCCGATGACCGAGCGCAGGTCTGCGCCCAGGATGGTCTGGGCGCCCTGGTTCACGGTGGTGACGCGGAATGCTTCGTCGAACACCAGCACGCCGGAAGACAGGTTGGACAGCACGCTTTCCAGATAGACGTTGGAGCGTTCGAGCTGCTGGCGGTTGCTTTCGACCATGCGGCGCGCTTCGTCGAGCTGGCGGGTCATGGCGTTGAACGATCGCGTGAGTTGGCCGACTTCGTCGCGTTCCGGCGGCTCGGGCAGGGGCCGGTAGTCGCCCACGCCCACCGCCTGCGTGCCGCCCGCCAGGCTGAGCAGCGGGCGCACCAGCCGCTTGGACAGGGACAGAGCCACCGCGATGGCGCCAAACGCGGCCAGCAGCAGGGCCAGCGTCAGCGTGATGCCATAGAGTTTGCGCAGGCCCAGCCGCGACAGCGCCAGTTCCTGGTAATCCCGAAAACCCTGCTGCACGAGGTTGGCGTTGTGCGCGATCTGCTCGGGCACCGGCTGCAGCAATTGCAGCCAGCGGGGTTCGGAGGCCGGACCCAGCAGGTTGTCGTAACGGTCCGGGCCGTTCAGCGGGATCACCACACGCAGATGCAGGCCGCCTTCGGCGCCCGGCGTGACGGGGTCATCGGCTTCGGCCGCGGAATACCCGCGCGCCAGCCGCAACTGATTCATCACCGTGGAAGGCGGCATGGCCGGCAGCAACTGGCCGTACTGGCTGGTCGAAAACGCCACCATCCGGCCGCTGCCCGTGAACACCATGGCTTCCTGCACGCCGTTCGCCTCGCGCAGCCGGGTCAGCGCCAGCGTCACGCCGCTGTCGGTGCTGCGGTTCAATTCCACGGCCATCGAGCGGGCGCGGGCGTCCAGGTCGGCCAGCAGCGAATCCAACGCGGCGCGGCCCAGGTTCAGGCCGGCTTCCAGCGCCGTGTCCACGCGCACGTTGAACCAGGATTCGATCGAGCGCGACATGAACTGCACCGACACGGTGTAGATGAGCGCGCCGGGCACCACGCCGATCAGGGCGAAAGCCAGGGAAAAGCGGGCGGTGAGCCGCGCGCCGAATTGCCGGCGACGGATCTGCCGGGCCAGCCGCACCGTCAGCGCGACAACCCAGACAAAGAGCGCCAGCGCAAAGATGCCGTTCAGGACCAGCAGCGTGTCGTAGTAGCGCGCAAAACGCGAGGCGTTTCCGGTGGACCAGGCCAAGAGGCCCAGCAGCGCCAGGCCGCTCACGGCGCCGACCATCAGCGCCAGCCGAAGCAAAAGCCTCATGAGGGATCTTTCTCCTTGTCGCCCAACATGAACGAGAAGTCCATCCACGGCGTCGCCTGCGCCCACGAGCTGCTGTTCAGGGCGTTGACCTGAAACGGCCTGGGCAACAGCGACGTATCCAGCCGGAGGCGCAACTGCCCGTTGTATTGCAACCCCGCATCAAACTCGCCGGCCTTCGCGACCCGCCAATTGCGGATATGCCGGATGGCGCTCATGGCGTCGTCCAGCGAGGCCACCGGAAAGGACAGCTCGCCCACGCCCGCCCGCCACTGGCGGGTCAGCGCGTTATAGACCACACGCCAGGTGCGCGATGTGTCCACCAGTGACTCGTCGAACCAGTACCAGCGTTCTCGGGTAATGGTCAGGTCAGCCGTGAAATACAGGGCGACGCCGCGTTGGGCGGCGTCGCGCAACTGCTGGTTCAGCTCGAATTCGATGTCCGCGTCGATTTCCAGGTTGCCGTCGCGCACCAACGGTTCCACGCGCGTAACGCGCGGCTCGGACGCGTGAGCCACACCACCCGGCGCAGTCAAAAGCACGGCAGATACCAGCAACAACCCAAGAAATACGCGCGAAATAATGGACATACGGCACCGGAACTACGTCATGCCCCTATTCTTCGGGATTCAGGACTGCTTGGCAAACAAGGCGTAGAAAAACCCGTCGTGTTGCGCCGCGGGTGTTGCATCGACCGCAACTGGCAGCAATTGGCCGGGCGCGTCCAGGCGGGTCGCGTCGGGATGGCGCTGCAGGAATTCCAGGGCCTGACGCGTGCCTTCGATCGGAAACACCGAGCACGTCACATAGAGCAGCCGGCCGCCGGGGGCCACGGTGGACCAGAGCGCATCCAGGATCCGGGTCTGCAGGCTGGCGGTGCGGCGCAGGTCGTTCTCGCGGCGCAGCCAGCGGATGTCAGGGTGGCGGCGGACAATGCCCGACGCCGTGCACGGCACGTCCGCCAGCACGGCGTCAAAGGGCTTGCCGTCCCACCACGCGTCCAGGTCGGCGGCGTCGGCCGCCTTCAGCCGGACATGGCCGCCGCCCAGGCCCAGCCGTTCCAGATTCTGTTCGACGCGGCCAAGCCGGTCGGCGTCGGCATCCAGGGCAAGCAGGTCGATGTCCGCAAGTTCAAGCAGGTGTGCCGTCTTGCCCCCGGGCGCCGCGCAGGCGTCCAGCACGCGCATGCCGTCGGCAGGGGCCAGCAATTCCGCCGCGAGCTGGGCGCCCGCGTCCTGCACCGACCACCAGCCCTCGGCAAACCCCGGCAACTGCGTCACCGGTTTGGGCGTGGCCAGCACCACGCCCGATTGGCCCACGGCTTCTGCCGCCAGGCCCGCCTCCTCAAAGGCAGCCAGCACCTGCTCGCGGGTGGCGCGGCGGCGGTTGACCCGCAAGGTCAGCGGGGCCGGCAGATTGGACGCCGCGAGGATCTCGCGCCATTGCTTTGGATAGGCCACGGTAAGTTGCTTGACCCACCAGCCAGGGTGATTGAATTGCGCCTCGGGACTGTCGGCCACGGCGGCCTCCAGCGCGGCGCGTTCACGCAGGAAACGGCGCAGGCAGGCATTGAGCATCCCCTTGTAGGACGCCAGGGCGCGCGACCCAGCGGCCGCGGTCACCGCCTGGTCGACGACCGTGTGCGGGGCGTAGACCGGCATGCCAGGGAGGGCGACGGCCGCATCGCCCTCTTCCTTGAGCAGCGTCAGCGACACCAGCAGCAGGGATTCGAACAGCACGCTGGGGTAACGCTGCACCATCTCGCGGCCGACGGCGTCGGCCCAGCCCAGGTAGCGCATCGCATGGAACGACACCGCCTGCGTGGCCGGACGCAGCGCGCCATCGACCTCGGCCAGCGCCTCCGTGAGTGAGCGCCCGTCGAGCACGTCCTCCACCACCCCCGCGCTGGCAAGTAGAACGGAAGAAAGCGGGGGGGCCAGATTGGGGGAGTCAGGACGGGTGGACATGGTGCGAAATCAAAGAGTAAGACCGCTATGGTAGCCCGGACCTGGACGGACGGCGGCCCGCGCGGCACACTGGCTCCCTGCCCTGGAGCCCCGTCATGTCCCTCGCCACGCTGCTGCTGTTTGTCCTGGCCTCTGCCATCGCCATCATCACGCCCGGCCCCACCACGCTGCTCGCCATGAGCAACGGCTCGCGCCACGGCGTGCGCGCCGCCTGCTGGGGCATGGGCGGCGCGGTGATGGCGGATCTGGTCCTGATCGGCGCCGTGGCCTGCGGCCTGGGTGTGCTGCTGGCCGCCTCCGAGGTCGCCTTCCAGATCGTCAAATGGGTGGGCGCCGCGTACCTGGCCTGGCTGGGCTGGAAGCTCCTGCGCTCGGACGCGCCGGTGACCCTGCCGTCCGAAAGCGCCCGTGATGCGCGCCCGGCCGGGCTGGCCCTGGGCCTGCGCAGCTTCGTCGTGGCCCTGACCAACCCCAAGGCCCTGCTGTTCATGTCGGCCTTCCTTCCCCAATTCATCAACCCCACCGCTCCCCTGCCCGCCCAGTACGCCATCCTGGCCGGCGTCCTGGCGCTGCTGAATGTGGCGACGATGCTGGCCTATGCGGCGCTGGGCGCGCAGATGGTGCGCGCCTTCCGGGCAGGCGGCCTGCACTGGCTGAACCGGATCTGCGGCGGCATGCTGATCGGACTGGCGGGCACGCTGGCGCTGTATCGCCGCACTGCGGCCTGAATCGCGGGCCTCGGTTCCACGCGGCTTTCCGTCCCCCGTTGCCAGACGGGCCCCACCATCCCGCGCTATCCCCGCCTACGGCAATGCCGTATAATCCTGCGCTGCCCCGCTATCCCCATCGGTGCGGCCGCCGGCCGAATGCCCGCCGGCGCGAATGAATGCCGCACCGCCCCCCTCCCAGTGATTGAGTTATGAAGAAGGCTGTACCGCCTGCCCGGTCCGTCCGGTGGCAGGCGTCGCATATCAGCGAAGCGCGCAATCGCGTGGGCCTGCCGCAGGCGGATTTCGCGGAGTTGTTGGGCGTAAGCGTGCGCACCTTGCAGGATTGGGAGCAAGGCCGCCGCAACCCCTCGGGCGCCGCGCAGACCTTGCTGCGCGTCGCCATGCTGCATCCGGAAACGCTGCGCCACCTGTCCTCCCAGGACGCTCCGGCCTGGCCCTGAATCTTTGACGATGACCCCGCCGCACGCCGAATGCCCGTGCGCGAACCTACGGTGAATTAGATTGGAAGTTATTGAACATTCCCGCCCCGGCAAAGGCGCCGGCGCTGCCCCCAGCAACGGCAACAACGCCACGCTCGACGCCATCACGGCCGCCGCGCAAGAGGCCAACCCCGGCCGCGCGCCGCGCGTGGGCTTCGTGTCGCTGGGCTGTCCGAAGGCACTGGTCGACTCCGAACGCATCCTGACCCAGTTGCGTACCGAAGGCTACGAAGTCACGCCCGAGTACAACGATGCGGACGTGGTCGTCGTCAACACCTGTGGCTTTATCGACAGCGCCAAGGCCGAGTCGCTGGAAGCCATCGGCGAAGCCCTGGCCGAAAATGGCAAGGTCATCGTGACCGGCTGCATGGGCGTCGAGGAATCCGTAATCCGCGACGTGCACCCCAGCGTGCTGTCGGTGACCGGTCCCCAGCAATATGAAGAGGTCGTGCGCGCCGTGCACGGCGTGGCGCCCCCGCGCACGGATCACAATCCCTACGTGGATCTGGTGCCGCCGCAAGGCGTCAAGCTCACGCCGCGCCACTATGCCTACCTGAAGATCTCCGAAGGCTGCAATCATCGCTGCAGCTTCTGCATCATCCCCTCGATGCGCGGCGACCTGGTCAGCCGTCCCGTGGGCGACGTGCTGAACGAAGCCGAGCGCCTGGTGAAGGCGGGCGTGAAAGAGCTGCTGGTGATCTCGCAGGACACCAGTGCATACGGCGTGGACATGAAGTACCGCAGCGGCTTCTGGAACGGCCGCCCGGTCAGGACGCGCATGACCGAGCTCTGTATGGCCTTGTCCGAAATGGGCGTCTGGACGCGCCTGCACTACGTGTATCCGTACCCGCACGTGGACGAAGTGATTCCGCTGATGGCCGAGGGCAAGATCCTGCCCTACCTGGACATCCCGTTCCAGCACGCCAGCCCGCGCATCCTGAAGCTGATGAAGCGCCCGGCCTTCGAGGACAAGACGCTGGCGCGCATCAAGCGCTGGCGCGAAATCTGTCCGGACCTGACGATCCGTTCGACCTTCATCGTGGGCTTCCCCGGCGAAACCGAGGAAGACTTCCAGTACCTGCTGGACTGGATGCAGGAAGCGCAGCTCGACCGCGTGGGCTGTTTCCAGTATTCGCCGGTTGAAGGCGCACCCGCCAACCTGCTGGACGATCCGGTGCCGGACGACGTCAAGCAGGACCGCTGGGAACGCTTCATGGCGCTGCAGCAAACCATTTCAGCTGAGCGCCTGGCGCTCAAGGTGGGCCGCGAGATCGACGTGCTGATCGACGAGGTCGACGAAGACGGCGCCGTGGGCCGCAGCGCCGCCGACGCGCCTGAAATCGACGGCTGCGTCTACGTCAGTTCGGACAAGCCCCTGCAGCCGGGCGACATGGTGCGCGTGCGCGTCACCGACTCCGACGAATACGATCTCTGGGCCGACGTGGTCTGATCCAGGGCGTCTTCAGGACAAACGCCGTCCGGCGCATCGCGCGCCGGACGGCGTTTTGCTTTGACGGATCAGCGCCGCGTCACTTTTCCAGGAAGTCCGACAGATCGTCGGCGTGTTCCTCTTCAACCGCCAGGATTTCTTCCAGCAAACGGCGCGTGGTCGTGTCCTGTTCGCCGATGTACTCGATCATCTGGCGATAGCTGTCGATGGCGATCCGCTCGGCGATCAGGTTTTCCTTGATCATCTCTTCCAGCGTGTTGCCTTCGACGTATTCCGAGTGGCTGCGCTCCAGCAGCCCCTTGGGCGACAGATCCGGCTCGCCGCCCAACTGCACGATACGCTCGGCCAGCTTGTCGGCATGCTCCTGTTCCTGCGTTGCATGCTCGGCGAACTCGGCGGCGACGGGTTCGGCATTCAGGCCACGGGCCATGAAGTAGTGGCGCTTGTAGCGCAGCACACAGACGATTTCCGTGGCCAGCGCTTCATTCAGCAGCTTCAGCACGGTTTCGCGGTCTGCGCGGTACGTGTCGGTGATGGCGCCGGATTCGATGTCCTTGCGCGCCTTGGCGCGGATCGCCTGCACGTCCATGTCGAAGGGACGTTTGGTTTGCTGCGGGGTGCGGGTTGCTTGTTCCATATCGTTAGCTCCTCTAGTCAGTGAAAGCAGCACGACGCTGGACTTCCAGTCGTTTTCGCAATCTTCAGTCTACCGGCCATGCCGGAACATGCTGTGTCCAAACATTGCCCGCGCCGCACGGCCGGACCTGGCCGGCCGCAAAAAGGCGCCTGCGCAACCTTGCGTAAACTATCGGCTTCGCGAAAGGCATCGTGACGCAATCTGTAACGCGGCCGGCAATTTCCCATCGTTTTTATGACCCTGAAGAATATCTGCGTGTATTGCGGCTCCAACCCGGGCACGCGCCCGGACTACATCGAGCAGGCCCGAGTGCTGGCGCGCGAACTCGTCAAGCGCGACCTGGGCCTGGTGTACGGCGGATCGATCGTCGGCATCATGGGTGTGGTGGCCAATGAAGTGCTGGCCGGCGGCGGCCGCGTGATCGGCGTGATTCCCGAACTGCTTCTGAAGAAGGAGCAGGCGCACCTGGGACTGACGGAGCTGCACATGGTGCAGAACATGCACGAGCGCAAGGCCATGATGATGGAGAAGGCCGACGGCTTCATCGCCCTGCCCGGCGGCGCCGGCACGCTGGAAGAGTTCTTCGAGGTATGGACCTGGGCACAGCTGGGCATGCACCAGAAGCCCTGCGGACTGCTGAACGTCGCGGGGTACTACGATGCCCTGATGCAATTCATCGACCACACCGTGGAAGAAGCATTCATCCGTCCCCAGCATCGCGACATGCTGGTGGTGGAAGAAGACCCCGCCTTGCTGCTGGATCGCTATGCCATTTACGAGCCGCCCAACGTCTCGAAATGGTTCGATCCGGTCAGAAAGCCCTGACACCGACGCTTGAGACCTGAACGGAAGCCCCTCGCAATGCCCACCGATTCGTTGTTCCCCGCCTGCACCGAGTCCGTATTGCGCGACTATTTTCACGCCAAGGACGAGAACCGCCCGCATTACATGGCCCGTGCCTTTGCGCCCGACGCCGTGCTGAAGATGGCCCTGCGCACGCAGGCCATCGCCTTTCCGCCCGAATCGCATGGCCTGGCCGCCATCACCGACACCCTGGTGCGCAAGTTCGGCCAGACCTACGACAACGTCTATACCTTTTACCTGTCGCGCCCGGATGCCGACGCGCGCCTGTCCGAGTACCACTGCGACTGGCTGGTCGGCATGACGGAAAAAGCCACCGGCAACGTGCGCGTGGGCTGTGGCCGCTACGAGTGGGCGTTTCAGCCCGACCCGTATCGCGCCAAACGCCTGACCATCACGATCGAAACCATGGTCAGCCTGCCGCCCGCCAATTCGGCCGCGGTGTTCGGCTGGCTGCTGGCCCTGGACTATCCCTGGACCAGCGCGGCGCGCGTGGTCGCCGGCGCCCCGCCGCTTGAAGACCTGGCGCCGGTCGTGCACTATCTTCTTCACCCGCACGGCGTGTAGGGCTCGCGCAAGGCGCCTGTGAAACGGGCGTCTTTGACCAGCCCGCCGGCACTGGATTCAAGAATTGAAATACGACATCGCAGCCTTCGACTTTGACGGAACCCTGGCAGACACCATGCCGTGGTTCAACTCCATCCTCAACACCGTCGCGGACAAGTACAACTTCCGCCAGATCGATGCGGCCGAGCGCGAGCAACTGCGCAGCCGCGACGCGATGGAGATTCTGAAGTACCTGAACATTCCGCTGTGGAAGCTGCCCGCGATCATGACGCACGTGCGCTCGCTGATGCAGGACATCGACCCCAGCGTCCAGTTGTTCGACGGCATCCCCGACGCGCTGGCCCGCCTGAAGGCGAGCGGCCTGCGCCTGGCGGTGGTCAGCTCCAACTCCGTCGAGAACGTGCAGCGCGTGCTGGGCGAAGAAACCGCCGCGCTCTTTGACGACTACGAATGCGGCACCGACCTGTTCGGCAAGGCCGCCAAGATCGACCGGTTGCTCAAGCAGCACGGCACCGCGCCGGAGCGCTTTCTGCTGGTGGGCGACGAAATGCGCGACATCGATGCAGCCCGCAAGGCGGGCGTGCGCGTCGGATCGGTCGCCTGGGGCTATAACCACCCGGACGCCCTGCGCGGCCGCGGCCCCGATGAACTCTTCCTGACGGTCGAAGACCTTCCCAACGCACTGGCGTAACGCCCAGATCCCATGCACACCGATCCCGCCCACCTGATTACCGACGCCGACGCCCTGCAAGCGCTTTACGGTTCGCCCGGCGAAGCCTCCCTGAAAAAGGAGGTTGACCACGTGCATCCGCACTACCGCGCGTTCATCGAGGCCGCGCCCTTTGCGCTGCTGGCGACCGCTGGACCGGACGGACTGGACGCGTCTCCGCGCGGCGACCCCGCCGGATTCGTGGTGGTGGAAGACGAGAAAACGTTGCTCCTGCCAGACCGCCGCGGCAACAACCGTGTGGACAGCCTGCTCAATGTCATCGCCGATCCGCGGGTGGCCTTGCTGTTCCTGGTGCCGGGCGTGGGCGAGACGCTGCGCGTGAACGGCACGGCGCGCATCAGCGTCGACCCCGCACTGCTGGCGCGCTTCGAGATGGACGGCAAGCTGCCGCGCTCCGTGCTGATCGTCGACGTGCACAAGGTCTACTTCCAGTGCTCGCGCGCGCTGCTGCGCTCGCGCCTGTGGGATCCGGACACGCAGATTCCCCGCACCGCGCTGCCCAGCGTCGGCCGGATGCTTTCCGACCTGACGTCGGGCACCTTCGACGGGGTGGCCTACGACCGCGACCTGCCCGCGCGCGTGGCCAGCTCGCTTTACTGAACCCCGAGGCGCCCATGGCACGCAACGTCGAAATCAAGGCGCGGGTCGACAGCCTGGACGCCATCGAACACCTGGCCGCGGCGCTGTCCGGCCAGGAACCGGCGTTCATCGACCAGGACGACACCTTCTTCACGTGCGCCAATGGCCGTTTGAAACTGCGCGCCTTCGCGAATGGCTCGGGCGAGCTGATCTTCTATCAGCGCGCCGACGACAGCGGTCCCAAGGAAAGCTTCTACGTCATCTCGCCCACGGACGAACCCGACACCCTGCGCGAGGCGTTATCGCACGCCTACGGCGTGATCGGCCGCGTGAAAAAGCACCGTACGGTCTTCATGGCCGGACGCACCCGCATCCATCTGGACCGGGTGGAAGGCCTGGGCGAATTCCTGGAACTGGAAGTGGTGCTGCGCGAGGGCGAGACCGTCGAGGCAGGAATGGAAGAAGCCCGCACGCTGATGGCCGGGCTGGGCGTCGCGCCCGAGCAGTTGCTGTCGGGCGCCTACCTGGATCTGCTGGCGGCGCGCCACAGGGGTTGAACCCTCGCGCGGCGCCGGCGTGATCCGTCTTGGGGCGGGTTCAGGCCGGCTGCCAGCCGCGCACGAAAACATCCACGGGCTGGCGCTTGCCGCCCGCCTTTTGCAATTCAAGCAGGCGCAGCACGCCCTGGCCGGTGGCAATGTCGATGCCGGCCGCATCGGCGCGCAATACGCTGCCCGGTTCGGCAGTGGTGGCCTCGTCCAGCGCCTGCGCACGCCAGACCTTCACTGCGTCGGGCAATCCGGGCAGGCGGATGCTGGCGCCGGGCACCGGATTGAAGGCGCGCACGCGGCGCGCCAGCAGTTCGGCGGGCTGGGTGCAATCGAGCGGGGCTTCAGCCTTGTCCAGCTTGGCCGCGTAGGTCACGCCGTCTTCCGGCTGCTTGCGCGCGGTGAGGCCGCCGTTGGCCAGCGCGTCCAGCGCCTCGACGATGGCCTCGCCGCCGGCCTCGGCCAGCGCGTCGTGCAACTGCGCCGCATTGGTCTCGGCCGAGATCGGCACGATGCGTTCGAGCAGCATGTCGCCCGTATCCAGGCCCTCGTCCATCTGCATGATGGTGACGCCGGTGCGCGCATCACCCGCTTCGATCGCACGCTGGATCGGCGCGGCGCCGCGCCAGCGCGGCAGCAGGCTGGCGTGGATGTTCAGGCAGCCCAGGCGCGGCAATTCCAGCACCCATTGCGGCAGGATCAACCCGTACGCGGCCACCACCATGACATCGGGCGCCACGCTTTCCAGCAGGGCGCGCGCTTCGGCGGCCTCGTCGGGATAGCGGCCATCCAGGCGCAGGCTGCGCGGCTGGGCAACGGCGATGCCGGCGTCCAGCGCAGCCTGCTTGACCGGGCTGGGCGTGAGCTTCAGGCCGCGCCCCGCCGGCCGGTCCGGCTGCGTCATGACCAAGGGGATGTCGTGGCCGGCGGCCCGCAGGGCGTCGAACGCGATACGGGCGAATTCCGGGGTGCCGGCAAAAACGATGCGCATGAGGTGGACTGCTGAAGAGGTGAACGAAGGCGCGAGGGCGGGAATGGGCCGAAGTCAGGCCCCGGGATCAGGCGCGCAGCGCTTCCCGCTCCGCCTTCTTGAGCCTCGTCTTGATGCGGTTCTGCTTGAGGTTGGACAGGTATTCCACGAACACCTTGCCTTCAAGATGATCCAGTTCGTGCTGCACGCACACGGCCAGCAGGCCGTCGGCTTCAAATTCGAACGGCTTGCCGTCGATGTCCAGCGCCTTGCAGCGAATACGCGACGCGCGTTCCACCTCGTCGTAGACGCCGGGGACGGACAGACAGCCTTCTTCGTAGATCTTGTAGTCGTCGCTGCGCCAGGTGATCTCGGGGTTGATCAACGTCAGCAAATGATTGCTGTCTTCGGACACGTCGATCACGACCACGCGCTCGTGCACGTCGACCTGGGTCGCGGCTAGACCCACACCCGGCGCGTCGTACATGGTCTCGGCCATGTCGCGCACGAGTTGGCGAATGCGGTCGTCGACCTCGGCAACCGGCTTGGCCTTTTTGTGCAAGCGCGGGTCCGGGTAGCGAAGGATGGGAAGTAAAGCCATTGAATGGGGATGCCAGTAGGAATGCTTGTCCGAGAGTTTAATTCATTAGAGTCTTGATTTCTAATAGTTTTCGGCTAATTCCGGCATTGCGGACATTGCTACGGCACCCATTTTTAGCGCATTCCGGCGACAACTGGCTGCGCGCATATCGGTCCACCCGTCGCCCGCCGTGCCACGCGGCGCATGCGACACTCTCGGACGCCCGACGCCTTCCCCGCGTCCTTTTCCGCCCGTTTCATGCCGCTGACGCAATCCTCCGAAGAACTCGCCGCCTGGCTGCGGCTGTCCCTCGAACCCAACATCGGTTCGGCCACCGCCTGCATGCTGCTCAGCGCGCTGGGTCTGCCCGACCAGATCTACGCGCAACGCGCCACCGCGCTGTCGCGGCACGTGCCCGAAGCGCTGGCGCGCCAACTCGCGGCGCCCATGCCGGCCGACATGGCGGAACAGGGGGCGCGCGCGCTGGAATGGGTGCAGGCGCCCGGCCGCCACATCCTCACGCTGGCCGATCCCACGTATCCGCAAAGCCTGCTGACCATCGCCGATCCGCCGATCCTGCTCTACGTCGCGGGCGACCCGGCCTATCTGCAGGGACCTTCCCTGGCGGTCGTTGGCGCGCGCAACGCCACGCCCGGCGGCCAGGAAAACGCGCGCGCCTTTGCGCGGCACCTTGCCGGCGCGGGCTGGCGGGTCGTCAGCGGCCTGGCGCTGGGCATCGATGCTGCGGCGCATGAGGGCGCGCTGGATGCGGGTCCCAAGGGTGCAGGCACCGTGGCGGTCATGGGAACGGGTATCGACCGCATCTATCCGGCCAGCCATCGCGATCTGGCGCATCGCATCGCGGCGCACGGCGCGCTGGTGTCGGAGCTGCCGCTGGGCACCGGCGCACGGCCGCAACACTTTCCCAAGCGCAATCGCATCGTGGCGGGCCTGGCGCGCGGCGTGCTGGTCGTGGAGGCCGCCAAACAGAGCGGATCGCTGATCACGGCGCGGCTTGCCGGGGAGTGCGGACGCGAGGTCTTCGCCATTCCCGGTTCCATCCATTCGCCGCTGTCGCGCGGCTGCCATGCCCTGATCCGCCAGGGCGCCAAGCTGGTCGAGACGGCCATGGACATCACGGATGAGCTGGGCGGCGGACCCACGCCGTCGCAGCCCGCCCGCAAGGACGCGCCCCCCGCGCTCCCCGCGCATCCCGTGCTGGACGCGTTGGGCTTTGACCCGCTTCACCTGGATGCCATCCAGGCGCGATGCGGCCTGGAAACGGCCGCCCTGCAGACGCAACTGGTTGAACTGGAATTGCAGGGCCGCATCGCCCGCCTGGATGACGGCCGCTACCAGCGTTTGCACTAGCACCGCAACGGGGCCGGATGCGATGGCGCTAATATGTTCGGCAGCGCCGCAGCCTTGTAGCGCCGGTCACCCAATACCGATACAGGAAGAGACATGGCATTGCCCTCCCGCGTGAAGATCGTCGAGGTATCGCCCCGCGACGGTCTGCAGAACGAAAAAGAATTCGTCCCCACCGACATCAAGGTGGAACTGGTCAACCGCCTGACCGCCGCGGGCTTCCCCAATGTGGAAGCCGCGTCGTTCGTGTCGCCCAAATGGGTGCCGCAGATGGCCGACGGCGCCGACGTGATGGCGCGCATCGAGCGCCGGCCCGGCACGATCTACTCGGTGCTGACACCGAACATGAAGGGCTTTGAAGGGGCGCTGGCCGCCCGTGCGGACGAGATCGTGATCTTCGGCGCCGCCAGCGAGGCCTTTTCCCAGAAGAACATCAATTGCTCGATCGCCGAATCCATCGCGCGCTTCGAACCCGTGGTGCAGGCGGCGCGCGAAGCCGGCATTCGCGTGCGCGGCAGCATCAGTTGCGCGCTGGGCTGTCCCTACCAGGGCGAAGTCCCCGTCGAAGCGGTGGTCGACGTGGCGCAACGCTACCTGGCGATGCAGGTCGACGAGATCGACGTGGCCGACACCATCGGCGTGGGCACGCCCAAACGGGTGCGCGAAGTCATGGCCGCCGTCACGCGCGTCGTGGACCCGGCGCGCATCTCCGGCCATTTCCACGACACCTATGGTCAGGCGCTGGCCAACATCCTGGCGGCGCTGGAAACCGGCATCTCCATCTTCCACACCTCGGTGGCCGGCCTGGGCGGCTGCCCTTATGCCAAGGGCGCCACCGGCAATGTCGCGACGGAAGACGTGCTGTACATGCTGCGCGGTCTGGACATCGACACCGGCGTGGACTTCGACGCCGTGGTCGACATCGGTCAATGGATGTCCGCGCATCTGAACCGCAAGGGCTCCAGCCGCGCCGGCAACGCCATCGCCGCCAAGCGCGCGGCATGATCCCCGCCGCATGACCCGCACCGCATGACCACTCAGAATGCCCCCTCCGCGCCTGAAGACCTCGCGGCGCTGCTTCGCGCCATCGGCCCATTGCCCCTGGCGGGCCAGGCCTGGCCGGACTGGGTGCGCATTCTGACGTGGGTGTTGCTTGCCGTGCTGGGCGTGCAGGTCGTCACCACCGCGATCCGCGCGCCCTCGCAGCCTTTCGACACGCTGTTGGCGGTCGCCGTGGTGCTGTGCTTCGTGGCGCTGCTGTTCGTGTCGTGGCACATGCAGACGTCCATCACCACGATCGACGACCGCGGCATCCGCCAGACCTGGTTCACCCGGCGCGAAGTGGCCTGGGAAGACGTGCGCTTCGCGCGGTTTGTACCCATGGTGTTTTCCAAGCGGCTCGTCGTGTTCACACACCGCGGAAAACCTGTAATTTTTCAGGGCGGCACGCGGGAACTGCGCGTGGCGTTCGTGAAGATCGCACAGGTGTATCGGCGCGGTTAGCCCACGCGGTCAATCACAAAAAAACGCCCCGAGTCCGGGGCGTTTGGTTATACATGGCAATCCAGCTACGCGCCGCACTGGGCGCGTAGCCAATGCCGCCGAATCATCGAATCGGCAACGCGTACATCAACCCGCCCTGCGTCCACTGCGCATTCAGGCCACGCTTGATCTTCAGCGGGCTGCCCTCGCCCACATTCCGCTCAAAACTCTCGCCATAGTTGCCCACCTGCTTGACGATGTTGTACGCCCACTTCTCGTCCAACCCCAAGTTGGCGCCGCCACCCGGCGTCACCCCCAGGATGCGCTTGATGTTGGGGTTGGCGCTCTTGGCCTGTTCGTCCACGTTCCTGGACGTCACGCCGTATTCCTCGGCTTCGATCATGGCCGACAGCGACCAGCGCACGATGTTCAGCCACGCGTCGTCGCCCTGGCGCACGAAGGGGCCCAGCGGTTCCTTGGAGATGATTTCGGGCAGCACGACGTAGTCGTCGGGGTTCTGCAGCTTGGAGATGCGAATGGACGCCAGACCTGACGCGTCGGTCGAAAACACGTCGCAACGGCCGGACGCGAACGCATTGACGACTTCGTTGAAGGTCTCGATGACGACCGGTTTGTAGGTCACGTTGTTGGCGCGCGCCCAGTCGGCCAGGGTGTTTTCGTTGGACGTGCCCGTCTGCAGGCAGACCGTCGCGCCGTTGATTTCCTTGGCGCTTTTGACGCCCAGCGATTTGGGCACCAGGAAGCCCTGGCCGTCATAGAAATTGATGCCGGCGTGGATGATGCCCAGCGCCGTGTCGCGCTGCTGCGTCACGGTGGTGTTGCGCGTCAGCACATCGACTTCGCCGGATTGCAGCGCGGTAAAGCGTTGCTGCGAATTGAGGGGCACCACCTTGATCTTGTTCGCGTCGCCGAACACCGCAGCGGCGATGGCGCGGCACAGGTCCACGTCCAGGCCCTGCCATTTGCCTTGCGCGTCAGGGGCGGAAAAGCCTGCAAAGCCCGTGGTCGTGCCGCACGCCACGGCGCCGCGCTGTTTCACGACGTCCAGCGTCGCCGCCTGCGCGCCCTGCGCTGCCGCCATCAAGAGCGCCGCGCCCACCAACCCTTTTGCAATGTTCATGACCTGGATTCCTTTCTGCTACCGGGCGCGAAAGCGCGCCAAGGCAAGAAGCTTATAGACATGAAGCGCCCCCGCCAAATAACGAGCGCTTATTTAGGTATGCCGCCGGCGGGTGCCGGCGGCCTGCGCAGAAAGGATAGCAATGCGGGGCGGGCGTGGCGCTGCGCGCCGTCAAGCCGCCAGCGAGATCGACACCGGTTCGTTGGCCTGGCACGCGTCCAGCGCGCGGCCCAGGCGGACCATGCCCTGCGCGATCTGGCTTTCGTTCATGGTGGCAAACGACATGCGCATGGCAAAGAGATCCGCCTTCGCCGGGTCGGCGTAAAACGCCTTGCCTGGCACGTAGACCACCTCGTGCTCGATCGCGTACGGCAACAGGCGCGTGGCATCCACGTCGCCCGTCAGCCGCGCCCAGAAGAACATGCCGCCCTCGGGCTTGCTGAAGGTGATGCGCCCGTCCAGTTCCCGCGCCAGCGAGTCAGCCATGGCGGCGCAGCGCAGGCCATAGGCGGCCCGGATGCGCGGCACGTGTTCGTCATAGCGGCCGTTGGCCAGGTACTGGGCAACGATTTCCTGGATCCAGGCCGAGGACGCCATGTCGTCGGCCGCCTTGGCGCCGACGCAGCGGCGGCGGATCTCGGGCGGCGCAACCAGCCAGCCGATACGCAGCGCGGGCGCCATCGTCTTGGACATGCTGGCCATGTACACCGCCCAGTGGCGGGCCTCGCCCTCTGCCAATGCCGCGATGGGCGGCACGGCTTCGCCGGCAAAGCGCAGTTCGCTGTAGGGATCGTCCTCGACGATCAGGAAGCGATGCTTGACGGCCAGTTCCAGCAAGCGCAGCCGGCGCTCACGCGTCAGGGTGGCGCCGCAGGGATTCGAGAACGAGGCAACGACGCAGACCATCTTGGGTTTCACGCGCGCGGCCAGTTCGTCCAGCGCGTCCACGTCGATGCCGTCGGGCCCGGACGGCACGGTGTGCACCGTGGCGCCCGTGTAGCGCAGGGCCTGCACGGAATTCGGAAAGGCCGGCGACTCGATGATGGCGTGGTCGCCCGCTTGCAGCATCACGCGGGTCAGGAGCGCCAGCGCCTGCTGCGAGCCGCCCGTCACGACAAGTTCGGTGTCGGCATTGCAGTGCAGGCCACGCGCCGCGGACAGGCGCGCCAGCTCATGCCGCAGACTGGCCTGACCGTCGATGTTGGAATACTGCAGGCAGGCGCCCAGCCGGGCCGTGACCTGCGACGACGCGATCGACAAGCCGTCGACGTCGAACAATTCCTGGGCCGGATAGCCGCCGGCCAGCGAAATGGTGCCCGGACGCATGGCGTAGGGCATGAGCGATCGGATGGGCGAGGCGGGGGGATTCAGGAAAGGCGTGGCGAAGACGTATTCGGGCGCTGCACTGGACATGGCGTGGGGGCTGAGTAGGAGGGAAACGTGTCGCCCGAATGGGCGGCGCCGGACGGCATAGAACTTTGAAATATAAACAAATCTCCGCAAATTCTAAGCCTGCCGATCAGACAGGGTCAACGGCGGGATTCGGGGCGGCGGATACCCATGCGGCGGCAGGCCCGAAACACGTCCTACACTATGGGACTTCCTGTTTTTGCCAGAGAGCTGCATGACCGCCGAAGACACCATGGCCGGGCGCCTCGCCCAGATCCAGCAACGCATCCACGAGGCTTGCGAGCGCGCGGGCCGCGCACCCGGCAGCGTGACTTTGCTGCCCGTCAGCAAGACGTTCGGCGAGGACGCCATCCGCGAGGCGATGGCGCTGGGCCTGACCCGCTTTGGCGAAAACAAGACGCAGGAGATCCGTCAGAAGGCCGCCGTGTTCGAAGGCGACGGGCTGCAATGGGTGCTGATCGGCCACCTGCAGACCAACAAGGCCAAGGATGCCGCGCGCGACGCCGCGGAGGTGCAATCCCTGGACCGCGTGGAGCTGGCCGATGCCCTGCACCGCCGTCTGCAAAATGAGGGCCGCACGCTGGACGTGCTGGTGCAGGTCAAGACCTCGTCCGAGCCCAGCAAGTTCGGCATGGAGCCCGAGGAGGTCGGCCCCTTCCTGCGCCGCATTGCCTCGGAATACCCGACGCTGCGTGTGCAGGGCCTCATGACCCTGGCGGTCAACTCGCCCGATGCCGACGAAGTCCGCGCCTGCTTTCGCGCGCTGCGCGAGCTGCGTGATGGTCTGGTGCAGGAGAACATTCCCGGCGTGGCGCTGGACCGTCTGTCGATGGGCATGAGCGGCGACTTCGAACTGGCCATCGAGGAAGGCTCGACGGAGGTCCGCATCGGTTCGGCCATCTTTGGCGCGCGACACTATCCGGATCCGCAATAACGCAGACCCATGCAGACCCGCGCGGACCTGTAGCAGCTGCAATAGGCTGGCGCGTGACGATTTGAGGGGGCCCAAATCACGGGCCCCTTTTTGCGTAGGCGCAAGGCATAATAGCCACGCAAAAAATATGCGGCGCAAGTTGACGTCGATCAACACGCGGACGCCGCGCTCACGATACCCCGCACGAGGAGACACTCCATGCACAAGCACGCAAAGCGCCTGCTGGCGCTTGCCGCCCTATCGCTGGCCGCCACCGCGGCCGCAGCCCAGTCCTGGCCCACGCAACCGGTCCGCTGGATCGTTCCCTACCCCGCCGGCGGCGGCACCGACGTGGTCGCACGTACGGTGGCCAGCAGCCTGGAAAAGACGCTGGGCCAGACCATCGTGGTCGAGAACCGTCCGGGCGCCGGCACCATCATCGGCGCCACGGCCATCGCCCAGGCGGAACCAAACGGCTACCTGGTAGGCACCGCCGACTCGGGCACGCTGGCCTTCAATTCGTCGCTATACGCCAAGCTGTCGTACGACCCCACCAAGTTCACCTACATCGGCGGCATCGCCAAGTTCCCGCTGCTGCTGGCCGTGAACGTCAACTCGCCGTACAAGACCGTCGAAGACGTGCTCGCCGCGGCCAAGAAGGAACCGGGCAAGCTGACGTCGGCTTCCGCCGGCGCGGGCTCGCCGCATCACCTGGCGCTGGAGCTCTTCAAGCAGCGCACCGGCGCCAACGTGCTGCACGTCCCGTACAAGGGCGCCGCGCCCGCCATCCAGGATCTGCTCGGCGGCCAGGTGGACATGATGTTCATCGATCTGGGTTCGGGCCTGCCCAACGTCAAGGCCGGCAAGCTGCGTGTGCTCGCCGCCGCCACGCCCGAACGCGTGACGGTGCTGCCGGATGTGCCGACGATGGCCGAACAAGGCGTCGCCAATTTCACGGCCTATGCCTGGCAAGGCCTGGTCGGCCCGGCCGGCCTGCCTGACGCGGTGGTGAAGAAGCTGTCCGCGGATCTGGATGCCACGCTCAAGTCGCCCGCGGTGTCGCAGAAGATGCTGGACATGGGCGTCATCCCCATGCCGATGTCGGCGCAGGACTTCAAGACGTATGCCGATCAGGAGCGCAGCGCCTGGGCCGACGTCATCAAGAAGGCGAACATCAAGCTGGAGTGATCGCCCCGGCGTCACGCAGAAATGGGAAAGCCGCGGTCATCGGACCGCGGCTTTTTTCATGACGTGCCTGAGACGGCGTCAGACACCGAATCACCCCGCCACGACAGGAATCTGCCGGGGTTGCGCCTCGCGCACGCGCGGGATGCGCAGCGTCAGAAGGCCCTGCTTCAGGTTGGCGCTGATCTGCGCGCGATCAAACTCCTGCCCCAGCCGGAACGACCGGCGAAAGAGCGGCGCACGCATCTCGCCCAGCACCAGCCGCAGATCGCTGGGCGTCTCGACCGAGGCCTCGCCTTCGATCTGCAGCACGTCGGACTCGACGTTGATGCGCAGCCTTTCCTTGGACACGCCGGGCAGGTCCGCCAGCAGCGTGATGCCCTCCTTGTCCTCGAAGATATCCACGGCCGGCACGGTCACCCCGCGTCCGTCGCGCTTCTCAGAAACGGCCGCTTCGGCGGGCACGGTCAGATCTTTGCGTTCATTCATGATCGGTACTCCTATGCGGTTGCGTTGACGGGTCACTGCACAGTCACGGTGCGCGGCTTGGCCGATTCGCGGCGCTTGATGGAAATGGCCAGGCAGCCGTCCGTATATCGCGCCTGCACGTTGTCCGGATCCGCGTCGGCCGGCAACTCGATGATGCGCGTATAGCGGCCCTGCGTGCGTTCGCGCGCGTAATAGCGGGCGCCTTCGGGAAGTTCCTGCGACTTTCGTTCGCCGCTGATGGTCAGCAGACTCTTCTCGATCGACACGTTCAGGCCCTCGGGATCCATGCCGGGCACGAAGGCGACGACTTCGATGGAATCGCCCGACACGCCGACGTTGACCGGCGGAAAGTAAGCCTGCGGCGTGGCGCGCAAGGCGGCAGGTACGC
This sequence comes from Achromobacter sp. UBA5777, assembly GCF_002418565.1. NCBI lineage: Bacteria > Pseudomonadati > Pseudomonadota > Betaproteobacteria > Burkholderiales > Alcaligenaceae > Achromobacter > Achromobacter sp. UBA5777. Next base: position 29,902 of record NZ_DIEJ01000296.1, read on the forward strand.
CGGCATTGCGAAGCACGCGGCCCATGTGTTCCTGAATTGCGTCGAACGCGCTGGCAAAGCCGTTATCGCTAAAAGGAAAGGTGCTCATGAAGGTCTCCTCGAACGAAAAAAGGGACCGATGCAGACGCATCACAGACGCGACTTGCGCAACCGGATGTCTGATCGCTTCAATCCGAGTATGGGATCGGTTTTTGGCGTTTCAAGAGGGCTTTGCAGGCCGGCAAAACACGCCCCGCGCACAGTCCGGAAGCCAAAAAAAACCGCGGCCATCCCTGGCCGCGGTTTCCATCTGGCGCGCTGACGTCTACACCAGAACGCGCTCGATCCCGCCCGCGTTCGCACGGCGCACGTAGTCTTCCATCCAGCCTTCGCCCAGGATGTGGCGGGCCATCTCGACCACGATGTAGTCGGCTTCCATCTTGGTGTCGCCCTCGTAGCGCGACAGGCCCTGCAGGCAGGACGGGCACGAGGTCAGGACCTTCACGTCGCCCGTGAAGCCGTCACTGCGCATCGCGGCGTCGCCCTTGAGCAGTTCTTCCTGCTTGCGGAAACGCACCTGCGTGGAGATGTCCGGACGGCTGACCGCCAAGGTGCCCGACTCGCCGCAGCAGCGGTCGCTCTTGACCGCGCCATCGCCCACCAGCGCGCGCACCGTCTTCATGGGCTCCTGCAGTTTCATCGGCGTGTGGCAGGGGTCGTGATACATGTAGCGCACGCCCTTGGCGCCCTCCAGCTTGATACCCTTTTCCAGCAGGTATTCGTGGATGTCGATCAGCCGGCAGCCCGGGAAGATCTTCTCGAATTCATACCCGGCAAGCTGGTCGTAGCACGTGCCGCAGCTGACCACCACGGTCTTGATGTCCAGGTAGTTCAACGTGTTGGCCACGCGGTGGAACAGCACCCGGTTGTCGGTGATGATCTGCTCGGCTTTGTCCGTCATGCCATTGCCGCGCTGGGGATAGCCGCAGCACAGGTAACCCGGCGGCAGCACGGTCTGCACGCCCGCATGCCACAGCATCGCCTGCGTAGCCAGGCCCACTTGCGAGAACAGGCGCTCGGAACCGCAGCCCGGGAAGTAGAACACCGCTTCCGTATCGGCTGTGGTGGCCTTGGGATCGCGGATGATCGGCACGTAGTTCGCGTCTTCGATGTCGAGCAGCTTGCGCGCGGCCTGCTTGGGCAGCCCGCCCGGCATCTTCTTGTTCACGAAGTGCACCACCTGCTCGCGCAGCGGCGGTTTGCCCACCGTGGCCGGCGGCTTGGCGGTCTGCTTCTTGACCAGGCCGGAGAACAGGTCGTGCGCGGCGCGCTGCACCTTGTAGCCCACGCCCACCATCGCCTTGCGGGTGGCGTTGATGGTGGCCGGATCCTTGGCGTTCAGGAAGAACATGGCGCTGGCCGTGCCCGGATTGAACGACTTGCGGCCCATGCGGCGCAGCACGGCGCGCATGTTCATCGACACGTCGCCGAAGTCGATATCGACCGGACAGGGGTTGTAGCACTTGTGGCAGACGGTGCAGTGGTCGGCCACGTCCTCGAACTCTTCCCAGTGCTTGAGACTCACGCCGCGACGGGTCTGCTCTTCGTACAGGAAGGCTTCGACCAGCAGCGACGTCGCCAGGATCTTGTTACGGGGCGAATACAGCAGGTTCGCACGCGGCACGTGGGTGGCGCACACGGGCTTGCACTTGCCGCAGCGCAGGCAGTCCTTGATGGATTCCGAGATGGCGCCGATGTCGCTCTGCTGCATGATCAGCGACTCGTGGCCCATCAGGTTGAAGCTGGGCGTCCAGGCGTGGCGCAGGTCCGCGCCGGGCATGAGCTTGCCGGCATTGAAGTGGCCGTTGGGGTCCACGCGCCGCTTGTAGTCCTGAAACGGGGCCAGTTCGGCTTCGGTCAGGAATTCGTACTTGGTCAGGCCGATGCCGTGCTCGCCCGAAATCACGCCGTCCAGGTCGCGCGCGATCTGCATGATGCGTTCGACGGCAGCGTGGGCCTCGCCCAGCATCTCGTAGTCGTCCGAGTTGACCGGAATGTTGGTGTGCACGTTGCCGTCGCCCGCATGCATGTGCAGCGCGACGAAGACGCGGCTCTTGAGCACGCGGGCATGGATGGCAACGAGCTCGTCGACGATCTTCTTGTACGCCGCGCCCGAGAAGGCGCGCTGCAGGCCGGCCAGCACTTCGGTCTTCCAGGAGACGCGGATGGTGCGGTCCTGCACCACGTCGAAGACGCGGGCGCCGGGCTGAGCGGCCAGGCGAGCGGTCAGCGTGGCGTGAAGCTCGCCCAGGCCAAGGCCTTCGAGTTGCGGCAGCGCGTCGCCCAGCGGCAGGTCCAGGTTGTCCAGCAGCCACTGCCAGCGCTGGCGCGTGGCGGCGATCAGTTCGATGGCCTGTCGGGTACGTTCGGCCAGCACCTCGGCGCGCGTGGTTTCGATGTCGGCATCGTCGATCTTGCCGACCGGCAGCGGCGTGCACAGGTAGGCGTCAAGCTCGCCCAGCAGCTTGAGCTTGTTGCTGGTCGACAATTCGATGTTGATGCGTTCGATGTGATCCGTGTATTCGCCCATGCGGGGCAGCGGGATCACGACGTCTTCGTTGATCTTGAAAGCGTTGGTGTGACGCGCGATCGCGGCGGTGCGCGAGCGGTCCAGCCAGAATTTCTTGCGCGCCTCGGGGCTGACGGCGACAAAGCCTTCGCCGTGACGCGTGTTGGCCAGGCGCACGACTTCGCTGGCGGCCGCGGCCACTGCGTCATCATCGTCGCCGACGATGTCGCCGATCAGGACCATCTTGGGCAGCACGCCGCGCTTGCTCTTGGTGGCGTAGCCAACAGCACGCAGATAGCGTTCGTCCAGATGCTCCAGGCCGGCCAGGATGGCGCCGCGCGCCTTGCCTTCGCCGTCCAGGTAACCCTTGACCTCGACGATCGACGGGATGGCGTCACGCGCCTGCCCGAAGAATTCCATACAGACGGTGCGCGTGTGGCGCGGCATCCGGTGCAGCACCCAGCGCGCCGACGTGATGAGACCGTCGCAGCCTTCCTTCTGGATGCCGGGCAGCCCCGCCAAGAACTTGTCCGTCACGTCCTTGCCCAGGCCTTCCTTGCGGAACACGCGGCCCTGGATTTCCAGCGTTTCGGTCTTGAGCAGGCGTTCGCCGGGCTTGCCCTTGCCGTCGAACCACTTGAGCTCGAAGCGGGCCACTTCCACGTCATGGATCTTGCCCATGTTGTGGTCCAGGCGCGTGACTTCCAGCCAGTTGCCGTCCGGATCGACCATGCGCCACCAGGCCAAGTTGTCCAGCGCGGTGCCCCACAGCACAGCCTTCTTGCCGCCGGCGTTCATGGCGATGTTGCCACCCACGCACGAGGCTTCGGCGGACGTCGGGTCCACGGCGAACACGAAGCCGGCCGCCTCGGCCGCTTCGGACACGCGCTTGGTGACCACGCCGGCGCCGGCATGGATGACCGCCACGGGCTCGGTGAGGCCGGGCAGGATACAGGACTCGACCTTGCCCAGCTTGTCGAATTTTTCGGTGTTGATGACCGCCGACTTCCAGGTCAGCGGAATGGCGCCGCCGGTGTAGCCGGTGCCGCCGCCGCGCGGCACGATGGTCAGGCCCAGTTCAATACAGGCAGTGACCAGCGCGGCGATCTCGTCTTCGGTGTCCGGCGTCAGCACCACGAAGGGGTACTCGACGCGCCAGTCGGTCGCGTCCGTGACGTGCGACACGCGCGACAGACCGTCGAACTTGATGTTGTCGCGCGCCGTGATGCGGCCCAGCACCTTCTGCGCCTGCTTGCGCATCATGGCGGTCTGGTCGAATTCGCCCTCAAATGCCGCAATGGCGGAGCGCGCCCGGGCCAGCAGACCGACGACCTTTTCGTCGCGATGCGGATCGTGGCCGGCTTCAGCGGGCGCGCTCGGGTCGCGGCGCTTGTCGATTTCGCCCAGGCGGTGATGCAGCGCTTCGATGAGCTGCTTGCGGCGCTTGGGATTGTCGAGCAGGTCGTCCTGCAGATAGGGATTGCGGCGCACGACCCAGATGTCGCCCAGCACTTCATAGAGCATCCGGGCGGAACGGCCGGTGCGGCGCTCGCCGCGCAGGTCGCTCAGCAGGCTCCAGGCGTCTTCACCCAATAACCGGCCCACGATTTCGCGGTCGGAAAACGACGTGTAGTTATAGGGGATTTCGCGCAATCGCGCGGGTGCGGCGGGCGGCATCGCCCCGTTCAAGATGTGGCTGGCGAGTGGGGCGTTCATGGCGGCAAGAGGGGGCCCTTAAAAAAGTATTTTATGCCATTGTCCCGACTTGACCCCTAATAAGTCTGGCAAGGCGTCCAAAAGCGCGCCGGGGACGGCATGTACCGTCCCCGTTTAAGTCCGGCGTCAGGGCTAGATTTTTCCAGGAAAGAACCAGAGCAGCCCGGCGGTCATGAACAGATAGCGCATGAATTTGCCGATGGCCATATAGAACACGCAGGGCCAGAACGACAGGCGCAGCCAGCCAGCAACTGCGCATAGGGGATCGCCCACTGCGGGCAGCCAGGACAACAGCAGCGCGGGCGGCCCCATCTTGTGCAGCCAGTCATGGGCGCGCTCGTTCCAGCGGCCACGCATGCGGCCACCCTCGGTCGCCTTGGGATGCGGATGCGGGTGCTTTTCCTTCCAGCGCTCGACCGCCTTTTCGGCGCCCAGGCCCATGGCGTAGCTGATGGCCCCGCCCACGGTGTTGCCTGCGGTGGCCACCAGGATGGCGGGCCAGAACATGTCCGGCGAAAGCTTGATGTAGCCGAACACCGCCGGCTCGGAGCCCAGCGGCAACAGCGTCGCGGACACGAGCGAAACGGTGAAGATGGCCGACAGGCCGACTGAGGGCAATGCCAGCACGCCCAGAAGCCAATGAACTGCGGATAAGAGACTTTCTTCCATGGTTGCGGCAGTGTAGCCGCGGGAATCCCGGAAGGCGACACGCATTTCCCTGCAATAATCTTGGCCAGTCCTCACTCTTGCCTGTTGCGCGGTCCATGTCCACTGATTATCTGAAACGCATCCTGACTTCCAAGGTTTACGACGTCGCGGTCGAATCCCCGCTCGAGGCGGCGCCGCTGCTGTCGCAGCGGATGTCGAACACGATGTTGCTCAAGCGCGAAGATACCCAGGCGGTGTTCAGCTTCAAGCTGCGCGGCGCGTACAACAAGATGGCCAACCTCACGCCGGCGGCGCGCAATCGCGGCGTGATCGCGGCCTCGGCCGGCAACCACGCCCAGGGCGTCGCGCTGGCGGCCAGCCGGCTTGGCTGCCGCGCCGTGATCGTCATGCCCACGACCAGCCCTCAGGTCAAGATCGACGCCGTGCGCCGCCTGGGCGGCGAGGTCGTGCTGGCCGGCGAGAGCTTTTCGGACGCCTACGCGCATGCGCAGGTGCTGGAAAAGAAAGAAAAGCTGACCTTTGTCCATCCGTTCGACGATCCCGACGTGATCGCCGGCCAGGGCACCGTGGGCATGGAAATCCTGCGCCAGCATCCGGGCCACATCGACGCGATCTTCGTGGCGATCGGCGGCGGCGGCCTCATCGCCGGCGTGGCGGCCTACATCAAGCAGCTGCGCCCAGAAATCAAGATCATCGGCGTGCAGACCGAGGACTCCGACGCCATGCTGCGCAGCGTGCGCGCGGGCCGGCGCGTTCAGTTGAACGACGTGGGCCTGTTCTCGGACGGCACGGCAGTCAAGATGGTCGGCGCCGAGACCTTCAAGCTGGCGCGCAAATACGTGGATGACTACGTGGTGGTCAACACCGATGCGATCTGCGCCGCCATCAAGGACGTCTTCCAGGACACGCGCAGCGTGCTGGAGCCGGCCGGCGCGATGGCCGTGGCCGGCGCCAAGCAGTACGCGGCCGAACACAATCTGAAGAACAAGACGCTGGTGGCAATTGCCTGCGGCGCCAACATGAACTTCGACCGGCTGCGCTTCGTGTCCGAACGAGCCGAGGTCGGCGAAATGCGCGAGGCCGTCTTCGCGGTCACCATGCCCGAGCAGCGCGGGAGCTTTCGCCGCTTCTGCGAACTGGTGGGCGAACGCAGCGTCACCGAATTCAACTACCGCATCTCGGACGCGGACCGCGCCCACGTGTTCGTCGGCATCCAGGTCTCTTCGGCCGCAGAACCCGACAAGATCGCGGCGAATTTCCGCCGCCACGGCTTCGACACGCTGGACCTGACCCACGACGAAATGGCCAAGACCCACTTGCGGCACATGGTGGGCGGGCGCTCGGCCCTGGCGCGCAACGAACTCTTGTACCGCTTTGAATTCCCCGAGCGGCCGGGCGCGCTGATGCGCTTTCTAAACGCGATGAATCCCGACTGGAACATCAGCCTGTTCCATTACCGCAACCAGGGCGCGGACTACGGCCGCATCCTGATCGGCATCCAGGTGCCGCCGGCGGACAAGAAGCAGTTCCGCAACTTCGTGGCAGAACTGGGCTATCCGCATTGGAACGAAACCGACAACCCGGCGTACAAGCTCTTCCTGTAGCCGCTGCGATTCAGGTGTCCTGAATGCGAGAGGGCCTCCTTGCGGAGGCCCTTCCCTTCTGTGCGCAAGGCGCGCCCGGCTGAACCCGATCTAGGGGGGGTTCGCTGTCACTCAGCGGTCCACGGAGAATGGCCCGCACATTCAGCAAGGTCCAGCCGGACGTGCTGACGCTTAGAAACGGTGGCGCAGGCCGACGGCGACAGCCGTGTCGGTCGCGTCGTGCTGGAACGCGTAGTTGTCGCCATACGAGGCGTACGCGTACAGGTTCGTGCGCTTGGTGAAGTCGTACGTGTAGCCAAGGCTGTACACGTTGAACGTCGCGTCGTCGCCCGTCAGCTTGTCGTTGCTGGCGGTGGCGCGCTGCCACGAGCCGAACACGGCGTGGCGGCCCATCGGCACGGTGGCGCCGATCATGTACGAGTTGGCGCGGAAGCCATCAGCCAGCTTGAACGAACCCAGCTTGTTCATGCCGTCGGGCGTCGTGCCCATGTTCTGGCCGACGAACCAGCCGTCACGGGTCTGGCCGAAAGCCGCCGCGATCTTCACGACTTCAAAGTCGTACGAACCGCCAACGATGTATTCCTGGATGCGCGCCGCATCCTTGCCGCCGACGCGGTCGTTGGACGGGTTGAAGCGGTCATAGGCGGCCGCCAGATTCAGCGGGCCGTTGACGTATTGCACACCAGCGGTGATCACACGGTTGTTGTTGCCCGTGGCGAAGCCCTTCTGCGTCGTGTCGGTCACGGTGTCGTCCGCGCTGAACGCGTAGCCGAGGCCGACCTTCAAACCGCCCAGGCTGGGGGTTTGATACAGGACCATGTTGTCCAGGCGCATCGTGTTGGCGCTGCCGAACGTCGTACCCATGTTGGCGTTGTTGTAGCTGATCGAGAACGGGTCGATCGAGCCGAAGTACTTCGACGCCAGGTTCGTTTGACGGCCGAATTCCAGACGGCCCCACGAATCGCTGTCCAGGCCAACCGTCGCTTGGCGGCCGAACAAACGGTCGTTCTGCAGCGACTTGCCGTTCAGGGGACCGAAGCCGCCTTCCAGCGTGAACACGGCGCGCAGGCCGTCGCCCAGGTCTTCCGTGCCGCGCAAGCCAAAGCGCGAACCACTGCTCACGCCCTGAACTGCACCGATGCGGCTTTGCGAGTTGCCCTTGAACTTCACTTTTTCGTAACCGAGGCCAGCATCGATCAAGCCGTACAGCGTCACGGAATCGGCGGCCTGCGCGGCGCCGGCAAAGCCGGTCAGCAACGCGACGGCCAAAAACGTCTTCTTCATTTGAATCCCCAAAATGGCGAGATGAAAGGCGCATTGCGGGGCGCCGCCGAACACCGCGGGCCCTCGCATGCCGCAAGTTGAATCGAGCGGCGATGCACTGGGCGTAGTGTCCGGCTTGTAGCAGTTCGTAGTAACCCGGATTTCGACGAACTACTTTCCATGGCTGGGATAATGACGCGAAACTGAAGGCTCGCCTTATTCCAAAAAGCTCGCTAAGGCCTTGATCTCAAATATGAATCATTGCTCGCATCAGTGCATCGCAAGATCAGAGGCGGCTTTCCTTGTCCTTCCTGCCGGCAACATATGTAGTGCGGGCGGAATAGTTATGCGGCGTAAACGCCACAGTGTTTCCGAGCAGATAGAAACGCGGGGCACAAAAAAACCCCTCGGCGTCACAAGGGGTTCTTTCAATGACCTGCCGGGCGGCGCGGCGCGCCAGCGCTGAAACTCAGCGGCCTTTGGGCGGGTAGTCCAGTTCGCCAAACGTGTACTCGCCGCGCGCCTTGGCGTCGGCCAGTTCCTGGCGGACTTCTGCACGGCTCTTGCCGGCGGTCTGCGCCACGGTCTTGGGCGGGTAATCCAGTTCAGCGCTCGTCACCTGGCCTGCGGCCTTGGCGCTTTGCAGTTCCTGCTGCACCTGTTCACGCGACAGGCTGGTGGACTGAGTAACGGCGGGCGGATAGTCCAGTTCACCAAAGGTGACGGTGCCTGCGGCCTTGGCGGCTTGCAGTTCCTGCTGGACCTGTTCACGCGTCTTGCCATCGGCGTGAGCGGCGGACATGCCGACCAGGGTTGCGGTAACCATGAGTGCGGTTGCTAGGGCTTTCATTGAGATGACTCCATCCTAAACGTTGCACATCGTCTTGCGCCGGGTTGGCGGCATTCGATATGACAATTTGATTGCTGGGACGAAGTATCTGGTTATTAGCGCTTAGTAAAAACCCTTAATTTGGTGAACATATTTGCACGGATGGGACAATTGCAAGTCGTATCCGTGGGGGACGCGGCATGCAAACCCGCTCGCTAGACTGATGCACCATGCGCGCACGCGTTGAGTTCATTCAGTTTCGCGCAAGCTAGGTAACGCAATCTGAACGCGGAGCGCGTGGCACTGTTGTGCAATCCGGAGAAATAGACATTTCTACTGGCGGGACAATAATTCCATTTATCATACGAATCTGCCAGAAATGGAAATTTGAGTCTCGAGGGCATTCATGGACATCCAGCTTAACGACATCGCGCTATTCGTCGAGGTCGCCAAGCGCAAGAACTTCAGCCACGCCGCCGAAGCCCTGAATATCCCGACCTCCACGCTGTCGCGCCGGGTCAGCGAACTGGAACGCAGTGTCGGCATGCGGCTGCTCAATCGCAGCACCCGCAAGATCGACCTGACCGAAGCGGGCGCCATCTATTTTGAACGCTGCCGGCACATCGTCGAAGAGGCGCGCATCGCGCACGATCAGTTGCTGGACATGGCGGTGCAGCCCAAGGGCCGTCTGCGGATCTCGCTGCCCACCAGTCTTGCGCAGTTGTTCCTGCCTGCCGTGATCCGCGAATTCCGCGAACAGCATCCCGATATCGAGTGCGACTTCGACCTGAGCATGCGCCCGATCGACCCCATCAGCAATCCGTTCGACCTGATCCTGCGCTTTGGACAGCAGCCCGATTCCAGCCTCATCTCGCGCAAGATCGTGCTGATGGCGCACCAGCTCTATGCGTCGCCCGAATACCTGGCGCGCCACGGAGAGCCGCGCGTGCCGGCAGACCTGACGCACCACGAATGCCTGCGCCCGACCATGCGCGAGGAGTCGTCCTTCTGGATGCTCCATTCGGGCGACAAGGTGGAACGCGTTCAGGTGTCTGGCCGCCTGTCGGCCAATAACGTGGGAATGCTGGGGCGATTGGCCGGCCAGGGGCTGGGCATCACGCCGCTGCTGGTGTTTGATGCGATGGAACGCGCCATCAAGCAGACGGGCCTGGTGCGCGTGTTGCCGGAATGGAGTCTGACGCCCCTGCCCTTGTTTGCGCTGCTGCCTTCGCGCATGCTGCCCGCCAAGACGAAGGCGTTCCTGGACTTCATCCAGCCTCGCTTGTCGGAGGCGTAGCAAGCAAACAGTGCTGGATGGCGGTGCTGAAGGGCAGTGCCGGAGGACGGCACCGAAGGACGGCGCCGAACTGCGGCGCCATCACGACGACGCGGACTACGACGTCGTGTCCGCGCCGTACTGACAGACCGTGTAAAGCGGCGTGCCGGTCGCGGCCACCTTGGCCGAGCCGCCAAGATCCGGCAGGTCGATGATGGCGGCGGCTTCCACCACGTTGGCGCCCAGGCGCTGCAGTAGCTTGATGGCCGCGAGCATGGTGCCCCCGGTGGCGATCAGATCGTCCACCAGCAGGACGCGCTGGCCCGTGCGGACCGAATCGGTATGCATCTCAACGGCGGCATTGCCGTATTCCAGCGAGTATTCCTCGGCCACCGTGCGATAGGGCAGCTTGCCCTTCTTGCGCACGGGCACGAACCCCAGATTCAGTTCATAAGCCAGCACGCTGCCCACGATGAAGCCGCGCGCGTCCACGCCCGCCACCAGATCCAGGCGCTGGCGCATGTAGCGATAGACGAAGAGATCGATCAGGACACGGAACGCACGAGGGTCCTGCAGCACCGGCGTGATGTCGCGGAACGTGACACCGGGTTGGGGCCAGTCCGGAACGCTGCGGATGGTGCGCCGGATGAACTCGGCGTTGTCGGTCTGCATGGAATCGGCCCTGAAGAATTGAAGCAAGGCGAACTATAACCGCGCCGCTGCGCTTAAGCCAGGATTGCCGCGCTTGATGACATGTCATGCAATTGCCCATCGCGCAACACATGGCAACGATGCACCGCCCCCTCGGGCAATGCCGCATGCGTGGCCAGCACCACGGTGCGCCCGCGTACCGCCTGCGCCAGATCCGCGAAGAACGCGGTTTCGGCCGCGGCGTCCAAGCCCGCGGTCGGTTCGTCCAGCACGATGACGGCGGCAGGCGCCAGCAAGGCTCTGGCCAGACACAGGCGCCGTGCCTGCCCGGCCGACAACTGCGAGCCCGTCTCGCCGGCCCACGTGTCCAGGCCATCGGGCAGGCCGCGCACGAAATCGCCAAGCCGTGCCGCGTCCAGGGCGCGCCACAACGCGGCGTCGTCGGCATCGGGATCGCCGATCAACAGATTGGTGCGCAGCGTGCCCAGAAACACCGGCGCATCCTGCGACAGCAGGACGATCCGCCGATGCCAGTCCGCCTGCGCGCATTCGCGCGCATCACAACCGCCGAACCTAACCTGCCCGCCCTGCGGATCCTCGAGCCTGAGGATCAGATGCAGCAGCGTGGACTTGCCCGCGCCGCTGGCCCCCACGATCGCCACGCGTTCGCCCGGTTCGATCCGCAGGTTGATGTCCTGCAGCACCGGCGCGCTGTTGCCCGCTGCGCGGGCCGGGTATGCAAAGCGCACACCTGCCAGCTCCAACGTGCCGTGAGTGGGCAGCGGGCGCGGCATGGCCGGATCCTGCATGTCGGGTTCGCTTTGCGTGATCTCGCGGATGCGCGCCGCCGCCGACATCGCGGAACCCATCCGGGATGCGCCCCGCATGATCGGGCCGGCAACCTCGAAAATGCCGATGACAGCCAGCAGCAGACCGGCCAGGAGAGGGCCTTCGATCCGTCCCGACTCAAGCCCGGCCAGACCGAACCACAGCAGCGCCATCACCGCCACACCTGCGGCCACCTGCAGAAACCATTGTCCGCGCACCGCCACCCGTGCCTGGCTGCGCCGCGCCAGAGCGCTTGCCTCGCACAGACGCTCGAAGTGCGCCAGCGTCTGCGCCTGCGCATGCAGGGCAACCATGTCCGCGTGACCCTCCACGGCGTCCAGCGTGGCAGCGCGCAATCCTGCCGCACTTTCCTGCGCCGACACGCCCGGTTTGCGCGCCGCGCGCAATAGCCACAGGGGCACCACCACGCACGCGGTCAACAGGGCCAATGCAAAAATCAGCGCTGCGGCCGGCACCCACTGCCCCAGCACGGCGGTGAGCACCGCCCCGGCAAGCATTGCGGTGGCCAGCGGCGCCAGCACAAACAGAAAGACCGTATCGAGCGCATCGACGTCGTTCGTCATGCGGGCGACCAGGTCGCCGCTGCGATAACGCGAAAGCTGGCGCGGCGTCAGCCGGGTCAGCGCCGCAAACACCATGGCGCGCAGATCCGCCAGCAGGCGCAAGGTGGCGGCATGCCCAACCACGCGGTCGGCGTAGCGCGACACGATGCGCAGAAACGACAGCCCGCGCACCAGCGCGGAGGGCGCGAACAGGTTGAATACACTGCCGGCGCCAGCCAGGAACGCGCCTGTCAGAAACCAGCCCGATACGCCCAGCAATCCGACGCCGGCCGCGACGGTCGCCAGCGCACAGAACAATGCGAGCAATAGCCCGCCTTTGCGGCGCGCATACAAGGGCAGGAGCAGCAACAGATTCTTCATGCGTCTTTCACCGTGCCGTTGGCGACGCGCGCCACCCGGCCAAATCGCGCGGCCACCGCGGGCGAATGCGTCGCCAGCACCAGGGTGCGGCCAGCGGAGAATTGCAGAATCTCGTCCAGCACCCGAGCCTGCGTCGCTTCATCCAGATGCGCGGTAGGTTCGTCCAGCAGGATCAGACCAGGGTCGCGCAGGAACAGACGGGCCAGCGCCACACGCTGCGCCTGTCCGCCGGACAAGCCATGGCCGCGGCTGCCCAGCGCGGTATCCAGGCCGTGCGGCAGGTCTTGCGTGAATTCCAGCACGCAGGCGCGGCGCGCGGCGTCCTGCACCTGTGCATCCGTGGCGCCGGGCTGGCCCAGCCGGATGTTGTCGGCGATCGAACCGGCCAGCAACTGCGGCCGCTGGCCGATCAGCGCCACGCGCTGGCGCAAGGCGGCTTCATCCCATTGCGCCAGCGGCAAGCCATCGATGCGGATATCGCCGCTGGCCGGCCGCAGACGGGCGATGGCCTCGATGAGCGTGGATTTGCCGACGCCGCTCGGTCCCATCAGCGCCACGTGCTCACCCGGCGCCAGGACCAGGGCAGCATTTTCAAGCACCGGCTCGCCACGGCCCGGCGCCTCGGCACGCAGACCTTCCACGGTGACCACCGCGCCCTTGCCCGCGTGCGCGGGCTGGCCGCGCAGTGCGGACGTGTCTTCGGCATCGGCTTGCGGCAGGCCATCGAACAGGACGGCGATCTGCGTCACGGCAGCCAGCGCCGTCGCGCGGTCGTGATAGTGGGCGGCAAACTGGCGCAGCGGCGCATAGACCTCGGGCGCCATCAACAGGCAGAACAGCCCGGCCTGCAACGTCAGGGGTGACCAGCGCACGTCCAGGAATCCCAGGTACGTCAGGCCGATGTACACCGCAACACCCGCCACGCCCAGGGCGGCGAAGAATTCCAGTACGGCCGACGACAGAAACGCAATGCGCAGCACCGACATCGTCCGCTGGCGCAGCGCATCGCTGGCCGCCACGACGGACTGCGCCTCGGCCTGCGCGCGCCCATACAGTTTCAGGGTGGACAGCCCGCGCAGGCGGTCCGCGAAAAAGCCCGACAGGCGGGCGAAGGCCCGCAGGTGACGGCGGCTGGCGCCTTGCGCCCCCCACCCCACCAGCGCCATGAACAGCGGAATCAGCGGCGCGGTGATCAACAGCACCAGACCGGCGATCACATCCACCGGCAACAGCACCACCGAGAAGGCTACCGGCAGCATTGCCGCCGCGGCCATCGCGGGCAGGTACTTGGCAAAGAAGCCATCCAGCGCCTCCACCTGGTCGACCACGGCGCTCGCCAGTTCACCCGACGCCTTGCCGCGGCTCCAGTAGGGGCCTTTCTGCACCAGCCGTTGGAACAGGGACTGGCGCACGTGGCGCTTGATGCGTTCGGACGCATCCGCGCCAGCGCGCTCGCCCGCCCAGGTGATGCATGCGCGCACCAGCATCAGCCCTGCGATGGCGGCGATGCCGCCTATCAGTTCATGCCGCGGCACATGACCGACGATGGCCGAATCAAGCACCCTGGCCAGCAGCCAGGCCTGCACGACCAGCAGGGCGCCGCTGACCAGCGGCGCGGCGCCCGCCAGCATCAGCGGGAACCGAGCCGACCGGGCCAGCCCCATCAGCCACCGCGACTGCTCGCGCGGCGGCTTCTGCAGAGACGCTGACGGGTCGTGCTCGAGGCTGCTTGCGCCGTTACTCACTCGACGTCGCGGCTGGCTTTCGGGTCATGCGTCTGACCTTCGCGCAGCTCGAACCACATCGCATTGAGAATGGCGAATGCGCACGCCAGGCCGAGGCCGAGGATCCACGAGAAATACCACATGGTGGAGGCTCCTTTATCAGTACGAGTTGGGCGAATCGCCCACCGTTTCATGGGTGACCTTGCCGCGCATGACGCGATACACCCAGCCGGTGTAGAGCGTCACGATGGGCAGGAAGATGGCGACCGCGATCACCATGATCCACAGGGTCAGGTGGCTGGACGAGCCGTCCCAGATCGTCAGGCCGGCCTTCGGATTCGTCGACGACGGCATGATGAACGGAAAGAGCGAGAAACCCACCGTCAGGATCACGCCGGCAATGGACGCCGAGGACGACAGGAATGCCAGCATGTTGGCGCGCACAGTGAGCAGCAGGGCCGCGAGCACGGCGCCGGCCACGCCCAGCGCGGGCGCAATCCACATCCACGGCCACTTCGCGTAGTTGGCCATCCAGGCGCCGGTCTGCACCGACACGGTCTTGAGCATCGGATCCGACGGCGCGCCCATGTCGACCGCGCTGGTGATCGCATGGCCCGGCACGCCGCCCGCCACCCAGAAGCCGCCGGCCACGAACAGCGCCGCCGTCAGCACCGCGCACAGACGGCCCCAGTTTCGCGCCCGCGAGGACACGGGATCATCCGTGCGCCAGGCCAGCAGCACCGCGCCGTGCATGGCCAGCATCACCACACTCAGCACGCCGGCCAGCAGGGCAAACGGCATGAACAGCTGGAAGAAGTGCCCTTCATAGATGGGGCGCAGCGTCATCGCGTCGTACGTGAACGGCACACCGAGAATGACGTTGCCCATGGCCACGCCGAACACCAGCGAAGCCACCACGCCGGAGAAGCACAGCACGGCGTCCCAACGGTTGCGCCAGCGCGTGCCTTCCATCTTGCTGCGGTACTTGAACCCGACCGGCCGCAAGATCAACGCCAGCAGCACCAGCATCATCGCCAGGTAAAAGCCCGAGAACGAGGCGGCATACAGCAACGGCCACGCGGCGAAGATGGCGCCGCCCGCCGTGATGAGCCAGACCTGGTTACCTTCCCAGACCGGCCCCACCACGTTGATCACGATGCGGCGCTCGGCGTCCGTCTTGGCGACCACCGGCAACAGCGCCGCCACGCCCAGGTCGAAGCCGTCCATGACGGCAAAGCCGATGAGCAATGCGCCCAGCAGCACCCACCACACCACGCGCAGCGTGCCGTAGTCAAAAGGAATCAGGGTATCCATTTGCGTTTCTCCCCTTACGCGCGCACGGCGGCGTGGACGGGATCGGCGGCGGCATCACCCGGCGCCGGCCCGTCGGATTTCGGTCCGGCCTTGATGGCATGCAGCATGACCTTCACGCCGATGATGAGCAGGATCGTGTACAGCACCAGGAAGATCGACAGGCTGATGACGAGGTCGGTCATCGTCAGGCCCGATGCCGCGTAATAGGTCGGCAGCACGCCTTCGATCACCCAGGGCTGGCGGCCGTATTCCGCGACGAACCAGCCGCTCTCGATCGCGACCCACGGCAGCGGCAGACTCCACAACGCCACCTTGAGCAGCGCCGGACGCTTGTCCAGACGGCCGCGCGAGGCAAGCCAGAACGCGACGCCGAAGAACACGATCAGGTACATGCCCACCGCGACCATGATGCGGAACGCCCAGAACAGCGGCGCCACGGTCGGCACGGTATCGATCGCGGCCTGCTTGATGTCGGCCTCGGTGACCTTGCTGATGTCGGGCTGGTGACGCTTGACGAGCAGCGCGTAGCCCAGGTCCGGCCAGGTCTTGTCGAACACCATGCGGGCATCGACGTCCTTGGGATTGGCGCGGATCTTCTGCAGGGCCTCGTAGGCCACCATGCCGTCGCGGATGCGATTCTCGGCGCGCAGGATCAGGTCGTTGATCCCCAGCAGCGGCGTGGTCAGCGACCGCGTGCCGATGATGCCCATGACGTAGGGAATCTCGATCGCGAAATCGTTGCGGCGCTCGGCCTGGTTCGGGATGGCGAACAGGTTGAACGACGCAGGCGCGGGCTCGGTGTGCCACATGGACTCCATGGCCGCGATCTTCATCTTCTGGTGTTCGGTGGTGAGGTAGCCGCTTTCGTCGCCCAGCACGACCACCGACAGGGCGCCGGCCAGACCGAAGCTGGCCGCCACCGCCATCGAGCGCTTGGCCAGATCAATATGACGGCCGCGCAGCAGATACCAGGCGCTGATCGACATGACGAACATGGCGCCCGCCACGTAGCCGGCGCTGACGGTGTGCACGAACTTGGCTTGCGCGACCGGGTTGAAGATGACCGCGGCGAAGTCGGTCATTTCCATGCGCATCGTGTCGGGGTTGAAGATCGCGCCGACCGGATTCTGCATCCAGCCGTTGGCGATCAGGATCCACAGGGCCGAGAAGTTGGTGCCGAAGGCAACCAGCCAGGTCACGGCCAGGTGGCTGACCTTGGACATGCGGTTCCAGCCGAAGAAGAACAGGCCGACGAAGGTGGCTTCCAGGAAGAACGCCATCAGCCCTTCAAGCGCCAGCGGCGCGCCGAAGATGTCGCCGACGTAGTGGCTGTAGTAGGACCAGTTCATGCCGAACTGGAACTCCATCACCACGCCGGTGGCTACGCCCAGCGCGAAGTTGATGCCGAACAGCGTGCCCCAGAACATCGTCATCTTTTTCCAGATGGCGCGTCCGGTCATGACATACACGCTTTCCATGATGGCCAGAATGAACGACAGGCCAAGCGTGAGCGGGACAAAGATGAAATGGTAGAGCGCAGTCGCGGCGAACTGGAACCGCGAGAGGTTCACGACATCGAGATCAATCATGAGGCTGCTCCCAAGGCGTCGACGCGCTGCGGCAACCGGCATGGTTCCCAGGCCGTCTGACGCGCCATGTTAGGGGCGTTGCATACAACTTCATAGAGGTTTCCTGAAAAATCGAGGCGTGACGGGTCAGCCCTTGCCCCGCAATTTGCCGGCGAATCCCAACACCTTCTGCACCTTGGAACCAAGTTTCATGAGGCTTTGGAGGGTTTCGGGCGGCAGCCGTTGAACCTCATCGAACCACCCCGTGGATAGTTCGATGAGCTCCAGCATTTCGGTCATTCGTTGTTGCGCGTAAGCCTCGTCCGCGCCGGACGGCGACTCCAGCAGCGTGTCGCGCAGAAGCGTGAGGGTGGGATCGACTTCGCGCTTGCGCTTCTCTTCCATGAGGATGCGGAAGATTTCCCAGACGTCCTTGGGGGTCTCGAAGTAGTCGCGGCGGTCGCCCACCTGATGGATCAGCTTGACCAGGCGCCAGGATTGCAGCTCTTTCAGGCCAAGGCTGACATTCGAGCGCGAAAAGCCCAGGGCTTCGGCGATGTCGTCGGCGTTGAGCGGCTGCGGCGCGAGGAATAGCAAGGCATAGATCTGACCGACCGTGCGATTCACGCCCCAGCGGCTGCCCATTTCACCGAAGTGCAGGACAAAACGTTCAATTTGGGGGGAAAGCGCCATGAGGATCAGCCGGTAACACAACGACGCGCTGCACGACATATGCAGTTACGTTGCTTTCAGAAATTTCTGAAATTATCGAACAAACGATGAGAAAGCGCAAACCACACTTGTCGCAGGGGCAAGGGCGCAAACCCACGTCATTCAGAGGACGCGCAGGGCAAATTAGCCGCCGAACGTGACAGCCATACAACACCTGGCGGGCGGCAGCGGACAACAAAAAAGCCACCGGCCGGGTGGCGGGTGGCTTTCTTCGGGGGAAAAAGCGGCGGGAACGGCGGGCGTTATCCCATTAGCGACGCAGGTTCACGGCGGTCAGCCGGCCTTGACGGTCACGGCGGCGGACACGCGCTTGGCCTTGGCACGGGCGGCGGCAACGTCCTCGGCCACGGCCAGCCCCACGCCCATGCGGCGTTTGACGAAGGATTCGGGCTTGCCAAAGAGACGGATGTCCGTGCCGGGCTCGGCCAGCGCCTCGGCCACGCCGTGGAAGGTCACTGCCTTAGCTTCCACACCGCCATAGATGACGCTGCTGGCGCCCGGCTGGCGCAGGCTGGGGTCGACGGGCAGCCCCAGGAGCGCGCGGGCGTGCAGTTCGAATTCGTTTTGCACCTGCGTGATCATGGTGACCATGCCGGTGTCGTGCGGACGCGGACTGACTTCCGAGAACCAGACCTGATCGCCCGCCACGAAGAGCTCGACGCCGAAGATCCCCAGGCCGCCCAGTTCGGACGTAACAGCCAATGCGATGTCGCGAGCGCGCTGCAGCGCTGCGGGCGACATGGGGTGCGGCTGCCAGCTTTCGACGTAGTCGCCGTCGACCTGCTTGTGGCCGATGGGCTCGCAGTACCGGGTCTCGACCTGGCCGTCGGCGCCGCGGGCGCGCACGGTCAGAAGCGTGATTTCGTAGTCGAAGCGGATGAACCCTTCGACGATGGCGCGGCCGCCCCCAACCCGGCCCCCTTCCTGGGCATAGCGCCAGGCGGATGCGACGTCGTCGGCGCTCTTGATGACCGACTGGCCCTTGCCCGAGGACGACATGACCGGCTTGATGACGCACGGATAGCCGATGCCGCCGTCGATGGCCTGGCGCAGTTCTTCCTCGGTGTCGACGAAGCTGTACGGCGAGGTCGGCAAACCCAGGGTTTCGGCCGCCAGACGGCGGATACCCTCGCGATTCATGGTGAGCTGGGCCGCGCGGGCCGTCGGGGTGACCCGCGCCACGCCGGCCGCTTCCAGTTCCACCAGCAGGCTGGTGGCAATAGCCTCGATTTCGGGGACAATAACGTGCGGCTGCTCCTGCTCGATGATCTGCCGCAGGGCTTGCGGGTCTGTCATCGAGACCACATGCGCCCGGTGCGCCACCTGATGGCCCGGGGCGTCGGCATACCGATCCACCGCAATGACTTCGACGCCCAGGCGCTGCAGGGCGATGATGACCTCTTTGCCCAGTTCACCGGAACCCAGCAGCATGACGCGGGTGGCCAAGGGGGACAGTGGCGTGCCAAGGACGGGACTGGAAATGCTGGACATGGAGCGGGCCTGGAAGGAAAGTTTGAAAGCCGTTGAAAGACTCGCCAGCATGCCATACGCCCCTGCGCGGGGCAAACTAGCATACTGCGATTAAAATCCGCCCCATGACCGACCATCCCACCTCATCGTCCGGCACCGCGCTGGCATCCGCGCGCAGAACCCTACAGATTGAAAGCCAGGGCCTGCTGGACCTGTCCGCCCGGCTGGACGACAGCTTCACGCGGGTCGTCGACCTGCTGCTTGCCTGCCGCGGCCGAGTGGTCGTCAGTGGCATCGGAAAAACGGGACACATTGCCCGCAAGATCGCCGCGACGCTGGCCTCGACCGGCACGCCTGCCTTCTTCGTGCATGCCGCCGAGGCCGTCCATGGCGACCTGGGCATGATCACCCGCGACGACGTCCTCATCGCCATCTCCTATTCGGGCTCGGGCGAGGAACTGCTGACCATCCTCCCCGTGGTGCGCCGCATGGGCGCCGGCCTGGTGGCGATCACCGGCAACCCGCAATCCGAACTGGCCCGCCAGGCCGACATCCATCTGGATGCCAGCGTGGCGCAAGAGGCCTGCCCGCTGAACCTGGCGCCCACCGCCAGCACCACGGCCGCGCTGGCACTGGGCGACGCCTTGGCCGTCGCCTGCCTGGAAGCGCGCGGATTCGGGCCGCAGGATTTTGCCCGATCGCATCCGGGCGGCGCGCTGGGCCGCCGGCTGCTCACCCATGTGCGCGACGTCATGCGCGAGGGAACCGCCCTGCCCATCGTCACGGCGGGCACCTCGGTGTCGCAGGCCCTGGAGGTCATGTCGGCCAAGGGCATGGGCATGACGGTCGTGACCGACACGCAGCACCGCCCCCTGGGCATCTTTACCGACGGCGACTTGCGCCGCCTCATCGCGCGGCACGGCGACATCCGCAGCCTGACCGTCGAGGCCGGCATGACGCGATCGCCACGCAGCATCAATCCCGAGGCGCTGGCCGTCGAGGCCGCCCGGCAGATGGACGAACAACGGCTCAATCACATGCTGGTGATGGACAATGACGGCGCGCTGGTCGGCGCATTGCACATGCACGATCTGATGGCCGCTAAAGTGGTATGACTATGAACCTCTCTGCTTCCCTGAATCACCCGGCCGAAGCGCTGGTGCTTGCCCGTATCCCCGCCATCGTGCGTGAGCGCGCCGCGGCCGTGCGCCTGATGGTCTTCGACGTGGACGGCGTGCTGACCGATGGCAGCCTCTATTACGGCGAGGGCGGCGAACTGCAAAAGCGCTTCCATGCGCTGGACGGCCACGGGCTGCGGCTGCTGATGGAAGGCGGACTGAAAGTCGCGCTGATCACGGGCCGTTCCGGCCCCATCGTCGCGCGCCGCGCGGCCGAACTGGGTATCGCCGAAGTCATCCAGGGCGTACGCGACAAGGGCACCGCCCTGACCGAACTTGCGCAGCGCTGCGGTGTCCAACTGAATCAAACCGGCTACATGGGCGATGACATCATCGACCTGCCGGCCTTGCAGCGCGCGGGCTTTGCCGCCAGCGTGCCCAACGCCCCCGGCTACGTCAGCCAGGCCGCGCATTGGGTTTCGACCCTGCCCGGCGGAAGCGGGGCCGTGCGCGAATGCTGCGATCTCCTGTTGGCCTCGCAAGGCCGCCTGGGCGCCTTCCTGGCTGCGCCGGGCCTGCTCGGCCCCGGGGCGATCCAGTGATTCCGCGCGTAACGAATACGCCCTCGCGGCGCACCCGATGAAAGAACGCTTTCCCTCACTGATCGCGCTGTTCCTGCTGCTGGTGCTGGTCACCAGTTCGTGGTGGGCGGCCGATTACGCGCAGCGCGCCATCCAGGTGGACCCGCCGCGCCGCGTCACCCATGAAATGGATGCGTGGTCGCGCAATTTCGTGATGCTGCGCACAGATCCCACGGGCAAGCCCATCAACCGCCTGGAAGGCGAGTACATGGAACACTTCCCCGACGACGATTCGTATCACGTCACGGCGCCCCGCGCCGTGGGCCAGCGCGAGTCCAATCCGATCACGGTGGCGGTGTCCAAGACGGCCGTGATGGAACAAGGCGGCAAGCGCATCGTCATGCAAGGCGATGCCCATGTGCTGCGGCAGCCCGACGCCGAGAACGACATGCTGGACGTTCGCAGCCAGCAGCTCATCATCCTGCCCGATGAAGACGTGGTCTTCACCGACCTGCCTGCCACGGTTCTTAAGGGCCGCTCGCGCATGCAGGGCACGGGCATGCACTACAACAACAAGACTCGCCAATTGCAGGTTTCGGCATCGACCGACGTGGAAATTGCCGGTTCGGAAGGCAAACAGCAGCGCCGCACCGAAATTCCAGCCAACAACTCCAACCAGAACAAACCATGACCGACCTTCGGACCTTCCTCGCCCCGACCACCCGCCTGATGGGCGCCGTGCTGTTGACGGCCTGCGCGCTTGCGCCGGCCCACGCGGCGGAACCGAAAGCGGCCGCGCCGGCCGAAGAGCCCAGCACGCTGATCCTGTCGGACACGCTGCACTACGACGACGTGAAGAAACAAAGCGTGTTCACCGGCAACGTCAACATGACGCGTGGCCTGATGACGCTGACCTCCGACACCTTGCAGATGAACGAGGATGCAAAGGGCAACCAGTACGGCACGGCCACGGCCAACAAGGGCAAGGTCGTCACCATCCGCCAGGAGCGCCCCGAAAACTTCGAACTCATCGAAGGCAAGGGCCTGCGCGCCGAATACGACGGCACCAACAGCACGTTCGACCTGATCGGCCAGGCCATCGTGACCCGCTACGTCTGTGGGAAACCGTTCGATACCATTCGCGGCGAACGGGTACGCTACAACGAGAAGTCCGGTACTTACGAAGCGCAAGGCGGCCCGAACTCCGCCGCGGCTGGCGGACGCGTGAGGTCGCTGGCCGAACCGCGCGCCAAGCTGGACGCCGCCGTCGCCGAATGCCGCAAGCAGCAGGCAGCCAAGAAAGGGCGCTGAAGCGCTTCTCCCGCAACACCAATCGCAGCCACGATGAATCAACCTTCAGTGCCGACCCCCGTGACCTCCGCCCCTTCGGGCGTCAAGCAGGGCAGCCTGCGCGCAACCGGACTGCGCAAAACCTACAACGGCCGCACCGTCGTGCAGGATGTGTCCCTGTCCGTGGTCAGCGGCGAAGTCGTCGGCCTGCTGGGCCCCAATGGTGCAGGCAAGACCACCAGCTTCTACATGATCGTCGGCCTGGTGCCGGCGGACGCCGGCCGCATTGAAATCGACGGCTCCGTCATCACCGCGATGCCCATCCACAAGCGCGCGCGCATGGGTCTGTCGTACCTGCCGCAGGACGCCTCCGTGTTCCGCCGCCTGACGGTTGAGCAGAACATCCGCGCGGTGCTCGAACTGCAAGTGGGTGCAGATGGCCGACCGCTGTCGACCCCGAAGATCAACGAACAGATGGAATCGCTGCTCGAAGAACTGCAGATCGGACACATCCGCAGCAACGCCGCCATCTCGCTGTCGGGCGGTGAACGCCGCCGCGTCGAAATCGCGCGCGCGCTGGCCACCAGTCCGCGCTTCATCCTGCTGGACGAACCGTTCGCCGGCGTGGATCCCATTGCGGTCATCGAAATCCAGCGCATCGTGCGCTTCCTGAAGGGCCGGGGGATCGGGGTGCTGATCACCGACCACAACGTGCGCGAAACCCTGGGCATCTGCGACCGCGCCTACATCATCAGTGAAGGCAAGGTGCTGACCGACGGCCACCCCGAAGAAATCGTGGGCGACCCCGCCGTTCGCCGGGTGTACCTGGGCGAACACTTCCGTATGTAACCACGGTCTGAAAGACCCCGTAACGCATAAAAATAGACCGCCATACGCCCTCGGGCTCAGCCATAAAAATGCCATGAAGTTGCGGTAGGTCAGCTTGTTTTATCGGCCCGAGTCTATACACTAGAGCTAAACGAACCCTGCTTATTGAAGGAGAACGCCTACGACCCCACCGCGCCTTTTGCGCAATTTTTTCCTCTTTTAGAAGGAGAGCACACTATGAACCTGAGCATCTGCGGTCGTCACCTCGACGTCACCCCGGCCATCCGGGAATATGTCATGAACAAACTGGCGCGAGTGCTGCGGCATTTCGATCACGTCATCGATACCCAGGTCATGCTCTCAGTAGAGCCCCTGCGACATAGAGCCGAAATCACCATGCGTCTGAGCGGCAAGGACATTCATTGTGAAGCAACCGATGAAAACCTCTATGCAGCCATAGACCTTCTTGCTGACAAAGTCGACCGTCAGGTCATCAAGCACAAGGACAAGGTAAGGAGTCATTCAGCAGAGTCCGTGAAGCGGCAAGCGGCGACACTCTCGCCACCCCAGCAGTAACGCGCTTCATGACCGCTCACCTGAGCGACTAGCAATACAGCGATCCCAGGATCCTGCCTAAGTCCCGGTGTCCCGCTAGACCTTGCGTCCAGCCGGGGCATCGGCAAACTCCCCTCCTGCATTACCCAATCCCCCCCTGTTTCATCCGCTGCCGCCCGACGGCCTCTTCGCGTTTTCCCTGCCTTTGTCCGATACGTGCCTCTCGGGGAACCCTCTCAGCCCCAGGAATGTCCACAAGGTATCGCGATCAGACTATGCTGTCGCTCTTGTGGTCCCGCTGGCATCTCGGTCTTCCGAGGCCCGGGTCGGTTGATTGTTGCAGTGCGTCATATAACCCTATAATGCCCCGATGAATCATTTGTCGCGCATCCTCCCCGCCGGCAACGTCGTGCTCGATATGCTCGCCACGAGCAAGAAACGTGCGTTCGAACAGGCCGGTCTGCTTTTTGAAAACAACAACGGCTTGGCACGCGCCCTCGTGTTCGACAGCCTTTTTGCCCGTGAGCGCCTGGGGTCTACCGCCCTGGGTCAGGGCGTGGCCGTACCGCATGGCCGTGTGAAAGGTCTGGAGCAGGCACTGGCGGCGTTCATCCGTCTTGCTCAGCCCATCACCTTCGACGCGCCCGACGGACAGCCCGTGTCGATGCTGCTGTGCCTGCTGGTGCCTGAAAACGCCACGCAGCAGCACCTGGACATCCTGGCCGAACTCGCCCAGCTGATGTCCAACAAAGCATTGCGCGAGGCCCTGGCCACCGAGTCCGATCCGGCCATCGTCCACAAAATGCTCACGACCGGCCAACTCTGATCCCACGCGGAATCGCTGCCATGCTCACGGTGCAGGAACTCGTCGACGACAACGCCGACAAAATCCCCTTTAACTGGATCTCGGGCCAGGGCGCCGCAGACCGCGCGATTCCCGACGATGGCATGGCAGCCGCCGACCTCGTCGGTCACTTGAACCTGATCCACCCGTCGCGCATCCAGGTGTTCGGCCAGGAAGAGCTGGCGTACTACACGCGCTTCGACCTGCGCCGCCGCATGCACCACATGGACGAGCTGCTGATCGGTGGCGTGCCGGCGATTCTGCTGGCCGATGGCCTGACGCCGCCGCAAGATCTGGTCGACCAGTGCGACCAGCACCAGGTGCCGCTGCTGTCCACGCCGGTGGCCGCCGCGCAGCTCATCGACCTGTTGCGCATCTATCTCGGCAAGAAGCTCGCGCCCACCACCACGGTGCACGGCGTGTTCCTCGACGTGTTGGGACTGGGCGTGCTGATCACCGGCGAATCGGGTCTGGGCAAGAGCGAACTGGCCCTTGAACTGATTTCGCGTGGGCACGGGCTGGTGGCCGATGACGCGGTCGAGTTCTCGCGCACCGCGCCCAACATGATCGAAGGCCACTGTCCGCAACTGCTGCAGAACCTGCTCGAAGTCCGCGGCCTGGGCCTGCTCGACATCCGCACGATCTTTGGCGAAACGTCGGTGCGCCGCAAGATGCGGCTCAAGCTCATCGTGCACCTGGTGCGCGCCACGGCGCAGGACAAGTTCGAGCGCCTGCCGCTGCAGGACATCACGCAGGACATGCTGGGACTGCCCGTGCGCAAGGTGATGCTGCAAGTGGCCGCGGGCCGCAACCTGGCCGTGCTGGTCGAGGCGGCAGTGCGCAACACGATCCTCAAACTGCGCGGCATCGACACGCTGGGCGAGTTCATGGAACGCCAGGCCATGGCGATTCTCCAAAGCAGCAAATGAGCCCGCAACGTCGCCCTGCGGCATCGTGAGCCTTTACGAAACCCTGGCCGACGAGATCGCCGCGTCGATCGCAAGCGGCGTCCTGCGGGCCGGCGACAAGCTGCCTTCGGTGCGCGACGCGTGCGCCACGCGCAACGTCAGCCCCTCCACCGTCTTTCAGGCGTATTACCTGCTCGAAGCGCGCGGCCTGATTCGTGCACAGCCGCGCTCGGGCTATTACGTCAACGCCCCCGCCGAATCGCTGCCGCCCGAACCGGGCGCCTCGTGTCCCGACGGCGAATCCACCGAACTGGCGATCAGCGAGCGGATCTTCGACATCCTCGGCTCGGTGCGCAACCGTGACGTCACGCCGCTGGGTTCGGCCTTCCCCTCTCCGCTTCTGTTTCCATTGCCGCGATTGGCGCAGGCCATGGCTGCGCATCTCAAGCGCCAGGATCCGCGCGACACCGTCGAAGACCTGGCGCCCGGCAATCCGCGCCTGCGCCGGCAGATTGCGCTGCGCTACCTGATCGGCGGCATCAACCTGCCCGCCAGCGACATCGTCGTCACCAACGGCGCCCTGGAGGCGTTGAACCTCTGCCTGCAAGCGGTCACGCAGCCGGGCGACACCGTCATGGTCGAGGCGCCCACCTTTTACGGTGCGCTGCAGGCGCTGGAACGACTTGGCCTGAAAGCGCTGGAAGTCCCAACCCATCCACGCACCGGCATCGACCTGGACGCGATGCAGGCTGCCATCCTGCGTCACGCACCGCGCGCCTGCTGGCTGATGACGCAATTCCAGAATCCGCTGGGTTGTCTGATGCCCGACGACCGAAAGCGGCAACTGGTCGACCTGCTTGCGCGGCACGACATCCCGCTGATCGAAGACGACGTCTATGGCGAGCTGTACTTCGGCACGACACGGCCCGTACCCGCAAAGGCGTACGACACGCGCGGACTGGTGCTGCATTGCTCGTCGTTTTCGAAATGCCTGGCGCCCGGCTATCGCATCGGATGGGCCAGCGCCGGACGCTACGCCCAACAGGTGCAACGCCTGAAATTGTCATCGACGCTGTCAGCGTCGAGCCCCGCGCAAGGCGCGATTGCCGAATACCTGGAACAGGGTGGTTACGATCGCCACCTGCGTCGCCTGCGCCAGACCTTGCAGGCGCAGCAGGAGCGCATGGCCGACGCCATCGCACAGGCCTTTCCCGCCGGCACGCGCGTGACGCGCCCACAGGGCGGATTCTTCCTGTGGCTGGAATTGCCCGCCGCCGTGGATGCGTTGTCGCTGCACCGCCAGGCGCTTGCGCGCGGCATCAGCGTGGCGCCCGGCCCGATCTTCTCGGCCAGTGGCCAGTTTGGCAGCGCGCTGCGCCTGAACTACGGACATCCCTGGGAAGCCGGCATCGAGGCCGCGATCCGCACGCTGGGCGATCTGGCGCACGAAGCCTGCCGTGCGGCGACCGCAGCGCGCTAGCGCGCCTGCCCGGTTGCCGGCCGCGCGCGGGGCATGC
>NZ_DIEJ01000144.1:0-9210 GCF_002418565.1 Achromobacter sp. UBA5777
GCTTTGCGCTCGGGGTTCGCGGCCCGGTTCGCAAGCACACGCCCCGCCCCCGAACCCCCTCCCCTCGGGCGTGCGCCCGGCACGGTTGGAACTGACGACATAGCAGCCGGACACTAGCGCGGCCATGGCGCCGGCGGTCAGCCAGCGACCCCGCGACGCGCCGCTGGCGCGCGGCACGACGATCAGCTCGGCCCCGTCGCGGCCATAGCGGCGCGCGCGTTCGTTGAACATCAGCTCGGTGCAGAGCAGCACGCCGACACGGAGGCCGCCCACGTCGGCGACCTCGAATCCGTCGCGCGCGCTGTGGAACCACGTTGCCTCGAAAAAGCCCGGCTCCTGCGGAAAGTACTGCTTGTGATGCAGCGCCGCATAGCGCCCGTCCTGCAATGCGAAGGCTTCATTGGCCAGACGCTCGCCGGCAAACACGGGGCGGGACGACACGATCGCGGGCACGTTCAGCGCCGCCAACGCGGCAAGACCCGCCTCGTGCGTGCGCACGGACTCGGCGGCCAGCGCGGCTTCATAGGTCGGCAACGCGGCCAGCCAGGGGCCGAACGGCATTTCGTTGGTGACGAGCAGGTCGGGCGCCAATTCGTGGATGCGATCGGCGATGCCTTCCCAGTTCGCGCCTTCCGGCATCAGCCCGGCCGGGCCCTCCATCATGCAGATCCGCATCCCCGCTCCTGTCATGTCGCGCTGTTTACGTGCTGTTGCCGTGGCTTTGACGCGTTGCTTTCCCTCAACGCCGCGCGCGTCAGACCGCGCGCGGCGTCAGTTCAATGACGCACGCGTCAATACCGTGTTCGGCGCTCAGGCAATACCGGCCCAGCCCGTCGTGCCCTTCGGCGTGCAGGCAATCGTAGCGCGAGGCCAGCCGATGCTGCGCGCCGTCCAGATCAACCGTCAGATCAGCGCCGGTATTGAACACCAGCACGCTGCGCGCGCTGCTGTGAAACACCCAGGGTTCTGCGCCGCGCACCCATTGCAGACGGGCGTGCCACCGGTCGGGCGCGTAGATCAGATTGAAGTCGCGGATGGGGCCGTCGAGCAGGCGGCACGCCACCTGTGAATCCCCGGAAAACGCATATGGGATGCGCGGCGCCAAAGGCGGCTGGCGCTGCCCGTCCACCGTCAGCTCGATGCCGCGGCCTTCCAGCACGGTGATGATCCGCTGATATCCGCCAAAGGCAGAAAAACCGCCATCCTGCGCGACGTCGGCCAGCGAGAGACGCCAGCCGAACGACGCGGTATGGCCGCCCGGATTGCAGGCGACTTCCTGGGTCGTGCCGCCGCCGTTGCGCCAAGGCATGCGGGGATAGTCCGCGGCCCGGTACAGCCGCACGTCGGAGGGAATCAT
The DNA here is from genome assembly GCF_002418565.1 of Achromobacter sp. UBA5777. Classification (NCBI taxonomy): domain Bacteria; kingdom Pseudomonadati; phylum Pseudomonadota; class Betaproteobacteria; order Burkholderiales; family Alcaligenaceae; genus Achromobacter; species Achromobacter sp. UBA5777. The sequence goes on from NZ_DIEJ01000144.1 coordinate 1,358, forward strand.
GGCCACGGATATTCCTGTTGGGTCGGGCGGAAGACAGGCGAAATTATAGGTGGCCGATGCGGGGGGCCGAAGCGGCTGACCGATGCAGGCAACGGCATCGGCGCACGCTCCGCCTGGACGCGCCGCCCCGAAATCCGTATACTCCCCCCCTGTATCGAATCGGAGCCTGCCGTGCCGCACTCCCCAGAAGAAAAGAAACGCGTTGTCACGCGCCTGCGCCGCATTCAGGGGCAGGCGTTAGCATTGGAACGCGCGGTGAACGAAGGCACGGAATGCGGCGCGCTGCTGCAGCAGCTGGCGGCGCTGCGCGGCGCCACAAACGGCCTGATGGCCGAAGTGCTGGAAAGCCATCTGCGGGAAACCTTCCTGCAGTCTACTCAGGCAAATCCGCCCGACCCCAGGCCCGAGACCGAATCGCAGATCGATGACCTCATGCGCATCGTCCGTTCCTATCTGAAATAACCCCATCTACGTGGAGCATCGCTATGAAATCACGCGCAGCAGTCGCATTCGGCCCCGGCAAGCCCCTGGAAATCGTTGAAATCGACGTCGCGCCGCCGCAGCGCGGTGAAGTGCTGGTGCAGATCACGCACACGGGCGTCTGCCACACGGACGCCTTCACGCTGAGCGGCGACGATCCCGAAGGCCTGTTCCCCGCCGTGCTGGGTCACGAAGGCGCGGGCGTGGTGGTGGAAGTGGGCGAAGGCGTGACGTCGCTGAAACCCGGCGACCACGTCATTCCGCTCTACACGGCCGAATGCCGCGAGTGCAAATTCTGCCTGTCGGGCAAGACCAACCTGTGCCAGAAGGTGCGCGCCACGCAGGGCAAGGGCGTCATGCCGGACGGCACCTCGCGCTTCAGCTACGAAGGCAAGCCGCTTTATCACTACATGGGCTGCTCGACGTTCAGCGAATACACCGTCGTCAACGAAATCTCGCTGGCCAAGATCAACCCGGCCGCCCCGCATGAAAAGGTCTGCCTGCTGGGTTGCGGCGTGACCACCGGCATCGGCGCGGTGCACAACACCGCCAAGGTCAAGGAAGGCGACACCGTTGCGGTGTTCGGACTGGGCGGCATCGGTCTGGCGGTCATTCAGGGCGCGGTGCAGGCCAAGGCCGGCCGCATCATCGCTGTGGACACCAACCCCAACAAGTTCGTGCTGGCCAGCGCCATGGGCGCGACCGACTGCATCAATCCCAAGGACTACGACAAGCCCATCCAGGAAGTCATCGTCGAACTGACCGACGGCGGCGTGGACTTCTCGTTCGAATGCATCGGCAACGTGCACGTGATGCGCGCCGCGCTGGAATGCTGCCACAAGGGCTGGGGTGAAAGCATCATCATCGGCGTGGCCGGCGCCGGTCAGGAAATCAGCACGCGTCCGTTCCAGCTGGTGACGGGCCGCGTGTGGCGCGGCTCAGCGTTCGGCGGCGTCAAGGGCCGCACGCAGCTGCCGGGCATGGTCGAAGACGCAATGAGCGGCAAGATCGACCTCGATCCCTTCGTCACGCACACGCTGCCCCTGGACCGTATCAACGAAGCCTTCGATCTGATGCATGAAGGTAAGTCGATCCGGACGGTGATCCACTACTGACGTAAGCGTTCTCGCGGTAGACGCGTTCGGTATTGCCGACGAAGGTCGCCAGCGAGAACTCCTTGAGCGCCGTGCTGCGCGCATCCACGCCCATGGCGTGCAGCACGCCGCGGTTCGCCAGGATGTCCGACAGCGTCCGGGCCACCGATTCCGGGGACCCGGGCGGCACGATCCAGCCATTGCGGCCCTCGGTGACATTTTCCGTGAGGCCGCCCACGCTCGACACGATGACCGGCTTGCCCGCGGCCATCATCTCGCGGCACGCGAACGAAATCGTCTCCAGCCGGGACGACAGCACAAACCCCACATCCAGCGCCGCCAGCACGGGCTCCACGTTGTCGAGCAGGCCGGTGAAGACCACCTGATCCTGCATGCCCAGCTCGGCCACCCGGTTGAGCATGTCATCGCCCGGCATCGCGCCAGCGATCAAAATGGCGACCTGGCTGCGCTGCCCGGCGGGCAGCAGGGACACGGCAGCCACCATGTCGATCCAGCTCTTGTAGTCCGCCGTGCCGGCATTGCTGCCGATCACCAGCCGGTCGCGCAGCGCGGGCGGCAGAAAACGCGCGCGCGCCTGCGCAGTTTCCGTGCGGCAGGCCGGACGGTATTTCTCGGTGTCCACGCCGTTGTGCACCACGCGCAGATCCTCGTTGCGGAACACCGACTGCTTCATGCGCCGGAATGTGTGGCTGCACACGCAGATGACGCGGTTGGTGCCCCACTTGGCGCGCAGGCGTACGCCCAGGCTGTTGGCATCGCGGTCGTTATGCTGCGTGTACACGATGAACGGGCGCTTGCGTCCCATGCCCATGGTGGCCAGCATGCAGAGCCGGTGATCGGCGGAACCGTTGACGTGGATGACGTCGAACTGTTCCTGGCGGACCAGGTTGCGCAGGCGGCGCAGCGCGGCAAGCTGTTCGAACAGCTTTCCCTTGAATTCGAGATCGACGGTGCGCAGACCGGGCAAGGCCTCGGCTTCGGCCAGCAGGCGGCTCTTGCGCGGCGCGCCGATCGTGACCTGCGATTTCTGGCACAGGATGCGGGCCAGCGACATCACGTACGTCGTGTGACCGCCGCCATCGCCCTGATGGAAATTGGTGTAGAGGATCTTCATGATTCGGGTCTCGTCGGCGGTTGCGGGGAAGGGTCTTCCAGCAAACAAGTCCAATGCCGTTTTTCAAATATGTCGTCGCCCAGCCGGCTCAGCAGCGACAGGTTGTAGACCTGGACACCTCGCGCCCGCAGCAGCTTGCCGGCCTGCCGGAACGCGGGTTCGATATGTCCCGCAAACTGGCGGTCCAGCGCGGTGGGCAACTGCGCGCCGGTGCTTTCGTAAAAGCGCGGGCCCGCGGTGGCCGTCAGGTCCAGCCCATGCAGGTACACCGTCCTGGCGCCCAGCCAGGCCAGCAGCTGCAACGCCGTATAGGCCACCGTTCCGCCGCCAAACAGGCCGCGGGCGGCATTCAGGCTGAAACCGTGCGCGTGCATCGGATGATGCGCATCGAACAGCACTAGTTCTTCGTCCGCGCGCAATTGCGCCTCCAGCGCCTCGGGTTGCGCGCGCGGCCGCTGCGCGCGCTGATGCACTTCCTCGAACAGCGCGATGCGGCAGCGAACCGCCCGATCGTCGAACAACAGCGCAATCCAGCGGTAGACCTCGGGCGTCACGAACAGCACCAGGTCCTGCGCCAGCACCTCGGCCACCAGGTCGCGGCGCTTCTTCACGAATCCCGCGTCCAGCATGGCGTAGTAGTCAAACCTCAGCCCCGGATGGCGGGCGCGAAGGGCGATCGAGCCATTCACGCCCATCACGGTACGCAAGCGGCATTGGGCGTAGTCGATCTGCGCGACGGAGGGGCCGCTGAGAATCAGGTGCGCATCGCCGCCGATGCCTCGCGGCAATTCGGCCAGCGGGAGGGTCTTTGGGCCGCGCACGCCATGCAGGTTGCAGCCGGTCAGACGCTCCGGTCCGTCGCGGCGCACGGTCACGAAGGGCCAAAGCGTTTCGTTATGACGCTCCGCCCTGGACCGCGTGTAGCGGTACAAGTAGCGCAGCCCCTTGGTCACGGGGCGCGAGCGCAGCAAGCGGGGGACGAGCGCAAGACGGTGCATGATGGTTGCGCGGGTACCGCGGCGTAGCCTTACAACGGCCTGATTCTACGCAGCGCCATTCGGGAAAGCGCGAGGGGATTATGTGAGATGTAACCCTTTGAAGACTTGGCCAATCCGCCCCCAAATATTCGAAAAGCGGCGTCTGCTGCGGCCCCTTTCTTTACGGCAAGAAAAAACCCCATTCCCCCCACGGGACGCCTGAGGGGCATGACGGACATGACTCGTGCCGATGGTGTCCCCCGTATGGACGACGCGTTAAGCGGCGATTACGTTTTGCGCCAAAGAAGTCGTCGTCTGATATTGTTCCGCCATCCTTCCTACGCTTTCCTCGTCCCCTCATGAGCGCCATCCGCCCCGACCACCCCGACCTGCAGGATGCCATCGCGGATGCCATCAGCACGGCCACGCGCGGCGCCGGCCGCGTCAACATCCTGGTTGCCGGCAAGACGGGCGTGGGCAAGAGCACGTTGCTCAACGCGGTATTCCGCGGCGATCTTGCCCGGACCGGCGCGGGCAAGCCCGTCACCCAGACCACGCAGGAATTTACCCGGCCGGGCCATCCACTCACGATCATCGACACGCGCGGCCTGGAGGTCGGCGACTACGAGCGGTCGCGCGCGCAGCTTGCCGAGCTGATCCAGGAACGCTCGGCATCCGACGACCAGGACCGGCACCTGCACGTGGCGTGGCTGTGCATCCAGGACAGCAGCCACCGCGTCGAGGACGCGGAAATCGAGCTGTGCGACATGCTGGACAAGGCCGGCATCCCTGTCGTGGCCGTGCTGACCAAGGCGCGCAAGAACAGTCCGTTCGTCGAAGAGGCCCGCAAGCTGTTGCCGCGCGCCCGGCAGGTCGTCGCCGTGCGCGCGTTGCCGGAATGGATCGAGGAACTGGACGCCGAATTGCCGCCCATGGGGCTGGACCGCCTGATCGAGGTGACGGCCGAACACGTGCCCGAGGCGCAGCAACGCGCCTACGCCAACGCGCTATCCACCCGCAACAAGAAGGCCCTGGAAGTAAAAAAAAAGCGGGCTGAGATCGAGGTGAACGTGGCTGCGGGCCTGGCCGCCTCTGCCGCCGCAGCACCCATTCCGTTCTCGGACGCCTTTGCGCTGGTGCCGATCCAGGTCGGCATGATCGCCAAGATCGGCATCACCTTCGGCATGGAACTGAACACCACCGCGATCACCACACTGGTCACGTCCACGCTGGGCGCATCGGCCGCCACGCTCATCGGCCGCTCGGTGGTCTCGGGCATGCTGAAGTTCATCCCGGGCGCGGGTAGCGCCGTCGGCGGCACCATCGCGGCCACCACCGCCGGCGCCATCACCAAGCTGCTGGGCAATGCCTACATCGCGGTGCTGCACGACTTCTGCCTGAAGAACCCCGGCAAGGACATCGACGTCGCCATGATCGCGCAGGCACTCAAGCAACGCGTCAAATTCTGATCGCGGGCCGATGCAATGAAATGCGTTTGTACGACACGATTCGATAGATTGGTCTTTTTCGTGACGGTAAGGTAAATATTGCCGGCTTCACGACGTAAATCCGTATAACCCCTAGTCCTTCAGGGCACATCCGCGCAGGCGCGTTGCCCCAACGCGGCCGGAGCGCGAGCCCGCCGCATCCAATGATCCTCGCCAATTCCGACGTCATGTACCGCCACCTGGTGCAAGGCGTCGTCGACTACGCCATCTACATGCTCAACCCGGATGGCACCGTCGCCAACTGGAACGCCGGCGCGCAGCGCGCCAAGGGCTACACCGCCGCAGAAATCGTCGGGCGCCACTTTTCCTGCTTCTACACCGAGGAAGACCAGGCACGCGGCGTTCCGCAGCGCGGCCTGGCCACCGCGCGCGAAACGGGCAAGTTCGAAGCCGAAGGCTGGCGCGTGCGCAAGGACGGCACGCTGTTCTGGGCGCACGTCATCATCGATGCCATCCACGACGACTCGGGCGCGCTGATCGGCTTTGCCAAGGTCACGCGCGACAACACCGAACGCCGCGAACGCGAACAGCAGCTGTTGAAGGCCAAGCAAATGGCCGAGCACTACAACAGCGAACTCACGTCCATGTCGACCTTCCTGCAGGCGGTGGTGTCGAACATCCCCTCCTGCGTACTGGTGCTGGATGCCGTGTCGCGCAAGTTCCTGCTGGCGAACCGGCAGGCCGAAGAAACGTTTGGCGGCAAGCCGGGCGGTTTGCAGGGCAAGACGGCGCAAGAAGCCCTGCCCGAACTGGTGTGCGCGTTCTTCGACCGCCTGACCAACGACGCGCTGCGTTCGGACGGCGCCATGCGCGAAGAGGAAGAAGAGCTGGCCACCGCGCGCGGCCCGCGCACACTGCATACCAAGACGCTGGCGTTTCACAGCAATGATCCGCGCTCGCGCTACGTGTTGCTGATCGCGGACGACGTCACCGACGAGAATGCGGCGCACGCGCAGGTGCGCTACATGGCGCATCACGACACGCTGACGGGCATGCCCAACCGCCGCCTGTTCCGCGACCGGCTGCTGAGCGCGCTGGGCGCCAGCCGCGAGCGGTCGACCGCGGTGCTGTGCCTGGATCTGGACAACTTCAAGAGCGTGAACGACACGCTGGGCCATCAATACGGCGACGAACTGCTGCGCCTGTTGGCCAAGCGCCTGCCAAAGCACCTGCGCGAACAGGACACGCTGGCGCGGCTGGGCGGCGACGAATTCGCCATCGTGCTGCCCAACATCGCCGAGCAGGACGACGTGCGCAAGCTGGCCGAGCGCCTGATCGAGGCGGTGCGCCAGCCGTTCGAGATCGCCGGGCACACCGTGCCCGTCAGCGTGAGCATCGGCATCGCCATCTCGGAATCGCAGGCGCTGTCGGCCGACCACCTGCTGCGCTACGCCGACATGGCGCTGTACGAGGCCAAGCGCAACGGCCGCAACTGCCTGGCGTTCTTCGAGCCTGAAATGGAAGCCGCCGCGCTGCGGCGCCACGAGGTCGAGATGGATCTGCGCCAGGCGATCATCTCGCATCAGCTGCAGCTCTATTACCAGCCCATCATGGACGTGAGCCACGTGCGCATCGTGGGCCGTGAGGCGCTGATGCGCTGGCAGCATCCGAAAAAGGGTCTGATCATGCCGCAGGACTTCATCCCCATCGCGGAAGAAACCGGCCTGATCCACGAACTGGGCGCCTTCACGCTGCACGAGGCCTGCGTCGAGGCCATGCGCTGGGACGACCACGAAACCGTGGCGGTCAACCTGTCGGCCAGTCAGTTCACCAACGGCGCGCTGGTGTCGCTGGTGGAGTCCGCGCTGTCCAAGTCCAGCCTGCCCGCGCGCCGGCTGGAACTGGAGATCACCGAATCGGTGCTGCTCACCAATTCCTCGGGCAACCTGGCCACGCTGCACCGCTTGAAGGAACTGGGCGTCAAGGTGGCGCTGGACGACTTCGGAACGGGTTATTCGTCGCTGGGTTACCTGCGCACCTTCGAGTTCGACAAGATCAAGATCGACAAGTCGTTCACGCAGGACGTCGAATCCAGCCGCGAGGCGCTGGCCATCATCCGCGCCATCAACGGCATCGGCCGAAGCCTGGACATTCCGACGACGGCCGAGGGTGTGGAAACACCGGCGCAGCTGGAACGCCTGACGGCGGAGGGCTGCTCGCACTTCCAGGGCTATCTGCTGGGTCGACCCGTCTCGCACGGCGACACCGCCGCCGATGCGGCGCCGGCGTGAAACGGACCCGGCGCGGCCCCTTGAAATAAGACGTCTGCGGCGCGCGCCGCAGACCTATACTTTGAAAACACCGGCCGCGATGCGACGCGCCATCGCGCCGGTGTGTTGCGCCTGGCGCGCCGGCTGTTCAAGCACGCAATGCCTTTGCAGGCATGCGCGGGGAGAGCCCCATGACACGCAAATACATCGATTGCCGCGAGTATCCGAGCGAGATGAACTGCTCGGTCGCCTTGTCCGCGGACTCGGACGAGGAATTGCTGGAAGCCGCGGTGCAGCACGCCACCACGGTGCACAAGCACGCTGACTCGCCCGAACTGCGCTCGCAGCTCAAGTCCCTGTTCCACAACGGCACGCCGCCCGCCGAAGCGCCCCGCCGAGGCTGACGGCAACGCCCGCGGGCGCGCCGGGCCGGCAATTTTCCGCCGGCT
>NZ_DIEJ01000264.1:0-11231 GCF_002418565.1 Achromobacter sp. UBA5777
GACGCTTCGCGTGTGGCTGCGGTGTGGTTGGGTTCTTGCCTATGGCAACGTTGAGTGTCTGACACTGACGAGCGTCATTCGCAAGCCGCTCTCCGCAAGCGCGCAAGCGCACGCCGCACCGACGACCCGCAGCGCCGATGCCGATTGCCGCCGCCCGGGCGGCAGCAATTCGGCGGCCTCGCAGATCTCCTGCCCTGAACACAGGTCTTGTAGCGCCGCATACCAAAGACCCTCGTAGCACGGCGTCGCGGTCACCGTGGGCGCGAGCGCCGTCGATGCGCCCGAGGGAATCTGAAGGGAAGGCCGAAGGCCTGGACGAAGATGACGAAGGGGCAGTCCGGAGCGAAGGCTCCGGACCGCAATCGTGGGCGATCGTGCCCACGGTGACTGCGGCGCCGGGCGACCTACGAAGAGCTTCGTGGCGCGGCAAAAGGAAATGGGCCTCACAGGCAACCGACCAAATCAGTCTTCACCTGCAAGGCCCACTCTCACGTCGCATCAAACTCGATGCAAGGTCAATCTCAAACGATCGTCAGCGTCACATCAATGTTGCCGCGCGTGGCGTTCGAATACGGGCACACGATGTGTGCAGCCGCGACCAGCTTTTCAGCTTCTGCACGGTCCAAGCCCGGCAGCGAAATCTTCAGTTCCGCTTCGATGCCGAAACCCGTCGGGATGGCGCCGATGCCGACGATGCCATTTACCGACACGTCCGCCGGGATCGCGATCTTGTCGCGGTTGGCGACGAACTTCATCGCGCCCAGGAAGCAGGCCGAGTACCCGACGGCGAAGAGTTGCTCGGGGTTGGTGCCTGCTGCGCCGGCGCCGCCCAGTTCGCGCGGGGTGGTCAGCTTGACGTCCAGGTTGCCGTCGTCGCTGACGCCACGGCCTTCGCGGCCTCCGGTGGCGGTGGCGTTGGCGCGGTAGAGGACTTTTTCGATCGACATGGTGTGGTTCCTTTGAATGAAAGTTTGAACTGCTTGCCTTGCGGGACCCTTCCCGTGTTGGCGGTCAACGATGAACTTGCGACTTGCTTAAGACTTTAAATAGTGAACAACAATATCGTGCGCTATTTATAAAACCGGATGATGACAGTCATCACCCACAACCTCAAAGACTTCCGGCCAGCTTCTCCCGCAGTGCGTGCAGCATCTTCGTCATGCCCTGCGCTTCGTCCAGCGAACACTGCGCTGCTGCGCCAACCGCATGCGGCACCGCTTCGGCCTTGTCGCGCAGATCGCGGCCCTGCTTCGTCAGGCCCACGATCACCTGGCGTTCGTCCGCCACGGCGCGCTTGCGCGTCACCAGGCCCGCGGCCTCCAGGCGCTTGAGCAGCGGCGTCAGCGTGGCCGAATCCAGAAACAGGCGGCTGCCGATATCCGTCACCGTAATTTCGTCGCCTTCCCACAGCACCAGCATCACCAGGTATTGCGGGTAGGTCAGGTCCAGCCCGCTCAGCAGCTTGCGGTACACCTTGTTCATCGCCAGCGAGGTCGAGTACAAGGCGAAGCACAACTGGCTGTCCAGCAGCAGCGGGTTGAAAGCGGCTTTGGTCTTGTTTCTGGATTTCATTGTGCGATATTAAATAGCGCGCGATTTATCGTCAACACTTTTTTTCAGTGCCGATAACGCTTACGCCGCCTGCTCCGCTTCCACCGCGCCGCGGTCCGAGCCGTATTGCTTCAGCCCGTCCAGGTCCAGCACCCGCACTGCGCCGTATTCCACGTTCAGTAACCCCGCCTCTTCCAGCTTGCGCAGCGCCTGGTTCGCACGCTGACGTGACACCCGGGCCAGATAGCCGACTTCTTCCTGCGTAATCGTCAGGCGCATCCCCATCCCCGGATACAGCAAAGGGTTGAAGAGCTCGGCCAGACAGCGGGCCACGCGCGCATCGGGATCCAGCAGACGGTCGTACTCCGCCTTGCCGATGAACTGCGCCACGCGCTCGTTCAGTTGATGCAGCAGGTATCGGTTGAACGGAATACTGGTATCCAGCAACCAGTCGAACGTGGTGCCCGGCAGGCGCGCCACCACCGAATCGCGCAGCGCCACGATGTCGTACTTGCGGACCTCGCGTTTCAGCAGCGAGCCCTCGCCGATCCAGCCGCCAGCGGGCACGCCCGTCAGCGATGCGACCTTGCCTTCCGAATTGCCCACCGACACCTTCACCAGTCCCGCCAGCACGCCGATCCAAGCCTGGGCGAGTTCGCCTTTGCGCTCTATGATCGATCCGGCAACGACCTGCTGCACGGAAAGGTCCCGCTCCACGCGCGCTTGCTGTTCGGCGTTGAGCACGCGGAACCAGGCGGCGGCGAGTTGCAGGGAGTCGGATAGCTGCATCGGGAATACCCTAAAAGGTCCTTGAATGTCGCGATGGTGACAGTTGGTAGCAACCCAACCTTATACCTTAACTCCTGCCGTAAATCTAAACCAACTGGTCAAGCACGCCGCCGCAACCGCCGCTTCCAATGCAGGCACTGCGCGCGATGCGCCCAAACCGGAGGAGACAACGTGGCACATTCATCGCCCGCATCTGCACAGGTGCCGGCGGCGCCGGACACCTTTCCGGCGCTGCTGCTCGCGCATGCCAACGTTCGCGGGTCGCGGCCCGCGATACGAGAGAAAGACCTGGGGATCTGGCAAACCCTGACCTGGTCCGAAGTGGCGGAGCATGTCCGTCACGTCGCGCAGGGTCTTGCATCGCTCGGCATTCAGCCCGGCATGCACGTCGCCGTCATCGGTGAAAACCGCCCGCGCCTCTACATGGCCATGATGGCCGCGCAATCGCTGGGCGCCATTCCTGTTCCGCTCTATCAGGACGCGGTCGCGCAGGAAATGGTTTACGTGCTGCAGGATGCGGAGATCAGCGTTGCGATCGTCGAGGACCAGGAGCAGGTCGACAAGATGATCGAGGTGCGCGAACAGTGCCCTGCGCTCAAGCATGTCGTGTTCGACGATCCGCGCGGCCTGCGGCATTACGCCGATCCCATGCTGCTGTCGTATGAGCAACTGGAAGCGCTGGGAAGCGAATACGCCGCCAAGCACCCCGACTTCTACGCCCGCGCCGTGGCTGCCGTGCAGCCGCACGACGCCGCAGCCATGTTCTATACATCCGGCACGACGGGCAAGCCGAAGGGCGTGGTGCTGACGCACCATGCGCTCATCGACCGCGCGCGCGCCGTGTCAGAAATGGAAAAGCTGACCGACCAGGAAGACGTGCTGGCGTACCTGCCGCCTGCGTGGATCGGCCAGAACATGTTCTCGTACACGCAGTTGCTGGTCACGGGCTTTACGGTGAATCATCCCGAGTCGCCCGACACTGTGTCCATCGACATGCGCGACATCGGCCCCACCTATTACTTCGCGCCGCCGCGCGTGCTGGAAGGCCTGCTGACGCACGTGATGATCCGCATGGAAGATGCGGGTTATCTCAAGCGCAAGCTGTTCGCGGCGTGCATGAAGCTGGCGCGCCGCGTTGGCACAAAAATTCTGGACGGTGAATCCGTCAACGCCTGGGACCGCATGCGCTACGCGGTGGGCAACGTGTTGATCTACGGTCCGCTGCGCAACGCGCTGGGCATGAGCCGCGTGCGCGTGGCGTACACGGCCGGCGAAGCCATCGGTCCGGACCTCTTTGTGTTCTACCGCTCCATCGGCATCAACCTGAAGCAGCTGTACGGATCCACCGAGACCTCGGTGTTCGTCTGCGTGCAGCCCGATGGCCAGGTTCGCGACGACACCGTCGGCCCGCCGGTGGCGGGCGTGGAGATTCGCGTGGCCGACAACGGCGAGATCCTGGTCAAGAGCCCGGGACTCTTCAAGGAGTACTACCGCAATCCCGACGCCACAGCCGAGGCGCGCAGCGCCGACGGCTGGTTCCACACGGGCGACGCCGGCTATCTGGATACCGACGGGCAGCTCAAGATCATCGATCGCGCCAAGGACGTGGGCAAGCTGGCCAACGGCAGCCTGTTTGCGCCGAAGTACATCGAGAACAAGCTCAAGTTCTTCCAGCACATCAAGGAAGCGGTGGCGTTTGGCGCGAATCGCGAAGACGTGTGCGCGTTCATCAACATCGACCTGGAGGCCGTGGGCAACTGGGCCGAACGCCGCGGCCTGCCGTACGCCGGCTACACCGACCTGGCGGGCAAGGACGAGGTCTACCAGCTGATCGCCGAGTGCGTGGAGCAGGTCAACGCGGATCTCGCAACAGATCCCAAGCTGGCCGCGTCGCAGGTCAGCCGTTTCCTGATCCTGCACAAGGAACTGGATCCGGACGACGACGAGCTGACCCGCACGCGCAAGGTGCGCCGCGCCTTCATCGCGCAGAAGTACGGCGTGCTGATCGATGCGCTCTTTGGCGGCAAGCAGTCGCAGTTCATCGAGACCGAAGTGAAATTCGAAGACGGACGCACCGGCAAGATTTCGGCGGATCTGCGGATCCATCCGGTCAAGACGTTTCCCGCCATCACCGCCCGAGCCGCGTAAAGAACATGAGCACTAACGACCGCGACCAGCGTATCGGCGATGTCATGCTGGACATGCAGAACATCTCCCTGTCTTTCGGCGGCGTGAAGGCGCTGACCGACATTTCCTTCAACGTGCGCGAGCACGAGATCCGCGCCATCATCGGACCCAACGGCGCGGGCAAGAGCTCGATGCTCAACGTCATCAATGGCGTGTACACGCCGCAGCAGGGCGGCATCGCGTTCCGCGGCGAGCGGTTTTCGCGCATGAACCCGCGCCGCGCCGCCGAAATGGGGATTGCGCGCACGTTCCAGAACCTGGCGCTGTTCAAGGGCATGAGCGTGCTGGACAACATCATGACCGGCCGCAACCTGCGCATGAAGAGCGGCCTGCTGGCGCAGGCGTTCCGCCTGGGGCCGGCCGAACGCGAAGAGATGCAGCACCGCGAGTTCGTCGAGAACATCATCGACTTCCTGGAGATCCAGGCCTATCGCAAGACGCCGGTGGGCCGCCTGCCCTACGGGCTGCAAAAGCGCGTCGACCTCGGCCGCGCGCTGGCGATGGAGCCGCGCCTGTTGCTGCTGGACGAGCCGATGGCCGGGATGAACATCGAGGAAAAGCAGGACATGAGCCGCTTCATCCTCGATGTGAACGATGAGTTCGGCACGACCATCGTGCTGATCGAACACGACATGGGCGTGGTCATGGACATCTCGGACCGCGTGGTCGTGCTGGACTACGGCAAGAAGATCGGCGACGGCAAGCCCGATGAGGTCCGCGCCAATGAGGACGTCATCCGCGCCTATCTCGGCGTGTCGCACTAAGCCGGACAACCAAGGCGGAAAGACATGGGATTTTTTCTAGAGACCTTATTCGGCGGCCTGATGAGCGGCATGTTGTACGCGCTGATCGGCCTGGGCTTCGTGCTGATCTTCAAGGCGTCCGGCGTCTTCAACTTCGCGCAGGGCGCGATGGTGCTGGTGGCGGCGCTTTCCATGGCGCGCTTCTCGGAATGGCTGCCGCGCTGGCTGGGCTTTGACAACATGATCCTGGCCAACGTGCTGGCGTTCATCGTCAGCGCGATCGTGATGTTCCTGCTGGCGGTCGCGATCGAGCGCTTCGTGCTGCGCCACCTGGTCAACCAGGAAGCCACGACGCTGCTGATGGCCACATTGGGCATCAGCTATTTCCTGGACGGCCTCGGCCAGATCACGTTCGGCAGCTCGGTGTACTCCATCAACGTCGGCATGCCCAAGGATCCGCTCATGATCCTGGACTCGGTGTTTGAGGGGGGGCTGCTCATCAACCTTGAAGACCTGACCGCGGCGGTCATCGCCGCGCTGCTGGTGGCGACGCTGGCGCTGTTCTTCCAGTACACCTCGACGGGCCGCGCGCTGCGTGCCGTGGCCGACGACCACCAGGCCGCGCAGTCGATCGGCATTCCGCTGAACCGCATCTGGGTGATCGTGTGGAGCGTGGCGGGGCTGGTGGCGCTGGTGGCGGGGATCATCTGGGGATCGAAGTTCGGCGTGCAGTTCACGCTGTCCACCGCCGCGCTACGCGCGCTGCCGGTGGTGATCCTGGGCGGCCTGACGTCAGTGCCGGGCGCCATCCTGGGCGGCCTCATCATCGGCGTGGGGGAAAAGCTGTCCGAGGTCTATCTGGGGTCGCTTGTGGGAGGCGGCATCGAAATCTGGTTCGCCTACGTGCTGGCGCTGGTGTTCCTGCTGTTCCGTCCGCAAGGGCTGTTCGGCGAGAAGATCATCGACCGCGTCTAAGCCTGCGTCACCGAGGATAAAAAATGTTCTATCGCGAAAACGGCCAATTCAAGACCAGCTATCGCGCCGACCAGCAGATCTTCCCGATCCGCCAGGACCGCGTCTTCATCTGGCTGCTGATGGCGGTGGCGTTCATCGTCGTGCCGGCCATGGCCAGCGACTACCTGCTGCGCGCCATCCTGATTCCGTTCCTGATCCTGGCGCTGGCCGCCGTGGGCCTGAACATCCTGGTCGGGTACTGCGGGCAGATCTCGCTGGGCACGGGCGCCTTCATGGCGGTGGGCGCGTATGCGGCCTGGAACTTCGGCGTGCGCTTCCCCGGCATGCCGCTCGTGGTGCAGATTTTGTTGGGCGGCTGCTTCGCCACCATCGTCGGCGTCATCTTCGGCATCCCCAGTTTGCGCATCCGCGGCCTGTATCTGGCGGTGGCGACACTGGCGGCGCAGTTCTTCGTGGACTGGGCGTTCCTGCGCATCCCCTTCTTCACCAACTATTCGTCGTCGGGCAGCGTGTCGGTGCCGCCGCTCACGGCCTTTGGCCTGCCGGTGCAAAGCGCCATGGAGAAGTACCTGTTCGTGCTGATCCTGGTCGTCGTCTTCAGCCTGCTGGCCAAGAACCTGGTGCGCGGCGCCATCGGCCGCCAGTGGATGGCGATCCGCGACATGGACGTGGCGGCATCGGTCATCGGCATCCGGCCCATGTACGCCAAGCTGACGGCGTTCGCGGTCAGTTCGTTCATCGTCGGCGTGGCCGGCGCGCTATGGGGCTATATCCACCTGGGTTCCTGGGAGCCGCTGGCGTTCGACCTGGGCCGCTCGTTCCAGCTGCTGTTCATGGTCATCATCGGCGGGCTGGGCTCGATCATCGGCAGCTTCTTCGGCGCGGCGTTCATCGTGCTGGTGCCCGTGGCACTGGCGAACATTCCGCACATGCTGGGCCTGCCGCTGTCGGTGGACACCGCCGCGCACATCGAGCACATGGTGTTCGGCGCGCTGATCGTGTTCTTCCTGATCGCCGAGCCGCACGGCCTGGCGCGGCTGTGGAGCATCGGCAAGGAGAAGCTGAGGATCTGGCCGTTCCCCCACTGATCTTTTTTCGTTTTGATTTCCGCGGGTCCGACGCGGCACGACCGCGCTGGACCACCGCCCCGAATACCCGGCTCAAGACCGGGCCAATCCCGGTGTCCCAGGGTTGAACCGACCCAAGCACCACGCAGGAGGTAAATGGAGATGAAGCGTCTTAACCTGAAGTTGGCGGCAGCCCTGATGGCCGCAGCCGGCGCCGCAGGCGCCGTGGCCACGCCGGCAATGGCAGCCGAAGAGCAGTTCGTTCCGTTGCTGGTGTATCGCACGGGATCGTTCGCGCCGCTGGGCATTCCCTGGGCCGACGGCAAGCTGGATTACCTGAAGCTCGTCAACGAGCGCGATGGCGGCGTGAACGGCGTCAAGATCACGTACGAAGAATGCGAGACCGCCTACGCCACCGACCGCGGCGTGGAATGCTACGAGCGCCTGAAGGGCAAGGGCACCGGCGCATCGGGCTTTGATACCCAGTCCACCGGCATCACGTTCGCGGTCAGCGACAAGGCGATCATCGACAAGGTGCCCGTGGAAACCATGGGCTACGGCCTGTCGCAGTCGGTGGATGGCAGCGTGTTTGAGTGGAACTTCCCGCTCTTGGGCACGTACTGGACTGCCGCCGACGTGATGATCCAGGACATCGCCAAGAAAGAAGGCGGCATGGATAAGCTCAAGGGCAAGAAGATCGCCCTGGTCTATCACGACTCGCCGTACGGCAAGGAGCCGATCCCGCTCTTGCAGAAGCGCGCGGCCAAGGAAGGCTTTGAACTGCTGCTGTATCCGGTGACGGCGCCGGGCGTGGAGCAGAAGTCCACCTGGCTGCAGATCCGCCAGGCGCGTCCGGCCTACGTGCTGCTGTGGAGCGCCGGGATCATGACGCCCACCGCCATCCGCGAAGCGCAGGCCAGCGGCTATCCGCGCGACAAGATGTACGCGATCTGGTGGGCCGGCTCGGAAGGCGACGTCAAGGACCTGGGCGATGTCGCCAAGGGCTACAACGCCATCACGATCCACAACAGCGGCGCCGACAGCGACAAGGTCTATGACGATCTGAAGAAGTACGTCTACGACAAGGGTCAGGGCGCGGACAAGACCGGCAAGACCACGCTGGGCACCATCGCCCACACGCGCGGCATGATGATCTCGATGCTGCAGGTGGAAGCGATCCGCGCCGCGCAGGAGAAGTACGGCAAGGGCAAGGCGCTGACGCCCGAGCAGGTGCGCTGGGGCTTCGAGAACCTGGACCTGACCCAGGAAGAACTCGACAAGCTGGGCTTTGGCCAGATCATGCGTCCGGTCAAGACCTCGTGCGCCAACCACAAGGGCGACGACTGGGCCCGCATCGTGCAGTGGGACGGTGCCAAGTTCAAGGTGGTCTCCGACTGGTATCAGGCCGACAAGACCATCCTGGACCCGATGGTCAAGGAATCGGCGGCCAAGTACGCCAAGGAAAAGAACATCACGCCGCGCAAGTGTGAGTGATGCTTCTGGAGCGCCCGCGGCGTGTTTGCCGCGGGCGCGCAACGCAGGTTGATATGAACCGGCGGCCGGTTTTCCGGCCGGCCGCCGCCACGCCGCAGGAAGGTTTATGAACGACGCCAATATTGCCGCCGCCGACGCCCCCCAGGTGCTGCTCGATGTGAACGGCATCGAGGTGATCTACAACCACGTGATCCTGGTGCTCAAGGGCGTGTCCCTGCAGGTGCCGGAAGGCAGGATCGTGGCGCTGCTGGGCGCGAACGGCGCGGGCAAGACCACGACGCTGCGCGCGATCTCGAACCTGCTCAAGGGCGAGCGCGGCGACGTCACCAAGGGCCACATCCAGTACCGCGGCCAGCGCATCGAACGCCTGACGCCCGCCGAACTGGTCAAGCGCGGCGTCGTGCAGGTGATGGAAGGCCGGCATTGCTTTGCCCACCTCACCATCGAAGAGAACCTGCTGACGGGCGCCTATACGCGCAGCATGAGCCGGGGGGATACCACCGCCGCGCTGGAGCGGGTCTACCAGTATTTCCCGCGCCTGAAGCAGCGCCGCACCAGCCAATCCGGCTACACCTCGGGCGGCGAGCAGCAGATGACCGCGATCGGCCGCGCGCTGATGGCCAACCCCAACATGATCCTGCTCGATGAGCCGTCGATGGGTCTGGCGCCACAGATCGTCGAAGAGATCTTCGAGATCGTGCGCGACCTGAACCAGCGCGAGCGCGTGAGCTTCCTGCTTGCCGAGCAGAACACCAACATCGCGCTGCGCTACGCCGATTACGGCTACATCCTGGAAAACGGGCGCGTGATGATGGACGGCGCTGCCGCCGACCTGGCGCAGAACGAGGACGTAAAGGAGTTCTACCTGGGCATTTCCAGCGGCGAACGCAAGAGTTTCCGAGACAACAAGTTCTACCGCCGCCGCAAACGCTGGCTGGCCTGATTCCCGACGCGGGCAAGCCAGCGCTTGCCGCATGGCGCCGGCAACGGCGCCGCCAACCGGCACACGAGAAGGTGCGATTCCATGTCCGAGTTTTTCGATGACCGCGAAACACGCGCGCCCGAGCAACGCGAGCGCGATCTGATGGCCGCCCTGCCCGGGGCGATTGCGCGGGCCGTCGCGCGCGCGCCGGCCATTGCCGAACAACTGCGCGGCGTGGACCCCGCCACGATCACCTCGCGCGAGGCGCTGGCCCGGCTGCCGGTCCTGCGCAAGCATGAACTGCTGGAACGCCAGCAACACAGCCGCGACGACGGCGCCCGGCCCGCCGGTCCCGAAAAGGCCTTTGGCGGCTTCTCCGCCATCGGCTGGGGCGAAGCGATGCGCGTGTTCGCCTCGCCTGGCCCCATCTACGAACCGGAAAGCGCGCGCTCGGATTACTGGCGCTTTGCGCGCGCCCTGTACGCGGCGGGTTTTCGCGCCGGCGAGCTGGCGTACAACTGCTTTTCCTACCACTTCACGCCGGCCGGCTCGATGATGGAAACGGCTGCCCACGCCGTGGGCTGCACCGTATTCCCCGGCGGCACCGGGCAGACCGAGCAGCAGGTGCGCGCGATTCAGGACCTGGCGCCCAGCGGCTACACCGGCACGCCGAGCTTCCTGAAGATCATTCTTGAAAAGTCCGATGAACTGGGCGTGAAGCTCGATTCGCTGCGGCGCGCGCTGGTCTCCGGCGAAGCCTTTCCGCCGTCGCTGCGCGACTGGCTGGCGGCGCGCGGCATCGACGGCTACCAGGCCTACGGCAGCGCCGACCTGGGCATGATCGCGTTTGAGACGCCCGCCCGCGAAGGGCTGGTGGTGGGTGAGGACATCATTGTCGAGATCGTGCGTCCGGGCACCGGTGAACCCGTGCCGGCAGGCGAAGTCGGCGAGGTCGTGGTGACCACACTGAATCCCGATTACCCGCTGGTGCGCTTTGGCACCGGCGATCTGTCGGCGGTGATGTCCGGCATCTCGCCGTGCGGACGCACCAACACGCGCATCAAGGGCTGGATGGGACGCGCCGACCAGACCACCAAGGTGCGCGGCATGTTCGTGCATCCGTCGCAGGTGGCGGACGTGGCGCGGCGGCATCCGGAGATCCTGCGCGCGCGGCTGGTCATCAGCGGCAGCACCGGGTCGGACCGCATGGTGCTGAAGCTGGAGTCGCGCGAGCAGAACGACGAGCTGGCCAGGCGCATTGCCGATTCGGCGCGCGACGTGACGAAGTTGCGGGCCGATGTCGAATGGGTGGCCGAGGGCGGTCTGCCGAACGACGGCAAGGTCATCGACGACATCCGGACGTACGAATAGGCGATTCCACGCGAGGGCAAGCGCGCGGGCAGGCGCGCGGGCAAGCGGCCGCTACGCGCGCGGTCCGGTTGCGTCGCCTTCGCGGCGCCCAGCCCGCGTGATGAATGCGTGGATGCCCATGCCGGCGAGCTT
>NZ_DIEJ01000269.1:0-21031 GCF_002418565.1 Achromobacter sp. UBA5777
GCCGCCGGGGCCGCCGGGGCCGCCGGGGCCATACGCGCGGCGGGTTGCAGGTTGGGTGCGACCACGGTGCCCGCTTGGCCGCGCGCCTGGATGTACCCTTCCGACGCCAGCAGCGAGTAAGCGACTTCAATGGTGCCGCGCGCCACGCCGATTTCCTTGGCGAGCGCGCGTGCCGACGGGATGCGGTCGCCGGGTTTGAGGGCGCCTTCGGCGATGGCGCTACGGAAACGCTCGTAGACCTGCCGGTACAGCGGGAGGCCGGCGGCGTCGGCGACGGTTTGCAGAGCGTCGGGTGTTGCAGGAATCATGGCATAGTCCGTAAGCGCATTTATGGCCCTTCAAATTATGGCATGCGCTTTTTAAGATTCGTACTCACGGTGGGCGTACGTTCAGCGCCCCAACCCCTGAGGGATTGATCCATGCATACATCCTCCACTGAGCCGGCACTGCGCCATCTGGAAACGCCGGAAGAATGGCGGGCTTGCCTGCCGCTGATGCGCGAACTGCGTCCGCATCTGGCCCAGGCGGACGACTTCGTCCAACGCCTGGCCCGGATGCACCAGGAGAACTACCGGCTGCTCGCCGTCATGCGTGACGGCCAGGCGGTGGCGCTGGCGGGATACCGCTATCAGGAAAACCTGATCTATGGGCGCTTCATGTACGTGGACGACCTGGTGGTGGATCCCTCGGCGCGCGGCAGCCGCTGGGGCGCCCGGCTGATCGCCGAACTGGACCAACTCGCTCGCGATGCGGACTGCGACAAGTTTGTGCTCGATACCGGGCTGGGCAACGCGCTGGCGCAACGCTTCTATTTCCGGCAGGGCCTGTTGACCAGCGCCATCCGGTTCAGCAAACCCTTGAAAGGAAGTTCCGAATGAGCATTCTTCGAATTCGCTGCAGCCCGCGGGGGCTCGAGTCCGAAAGCTATCGTCTGTCGCAGCAGATCATCGACCGGCTGACGCGGACGGGTCCGGCTGGCGGCCTGGACGTCGTGGAGTTCGACGCCACCACCCTCACCCATGCGGATGGCGACTATGCAGCTGTGCTGGCGGCGCGAGACGAACCCGCAGTCGACGGACTGGAAAACGGCTCGCTGCTCGCGTCGGGCGATCTGATACGGACGCTGGACGAGGCCAGCCACGTCGTGCTGGCGACGCCGATGCACAACTTCACCGTGCCTTCCTCGCTGAAAGCGTGGCTGGACCACGTGGTCCGGGTGCGCCACACGTTTCACATCACGCCCGATGGCAAGGTTGGCCTGCTCGCGGACCGGCCGGTGTATGTCGCGATTTCGTCGGGCGGCGCGTTCAGCGGTGAAGAGGCCCGTCAGCCGGACTTCCTGACGCCGTACCTGCGTCACGTGCTGGCGACGATCGGATTGAAGCAGGTGACCTTTGTCGCGGTCGAGGGTACGGCCCGGGGCCCGGAATGGCTGGAGGTTGCCCGGGCGCGTGCCCAGGCTGCGCTGGGCGCAATTTCGTTCGAAAGAACTTCGGAAGAAGCGCCTGCCTGAGGCCGTTTACGCTTGCTTGCGTTTTGATGCGAACGACGCACCTGGCAGTCCCGAAATCCCGCCGGATTTCGGGACTTTTCATTTCCGGATTTTGCGCAAAACGAGGCGCGGATTATCAGGCGATTCGCAAATGATTTATCGGAACTCAGCAATTCGCATTCCCGCATCGCCGGAGGAAATAACGACCCGGTGAAATCTCATAGCAGCCCAGCGTGCTCATATCGGGGAAATAAATGCCTATTTTCAAGGGCTTGGGCCGCCATGTTGAATTCAATCCTGCAATCGTATTCAAGTGCTTATTTTGCTCATAAATCTGCGAATGATTAAGTGTCATTGCGGCGCAACATTATCAATCGCCAGTAATTCAAACTGAAACATCAGAAACTGAACGTAGGTTGCATACAGAGATAATCCGCAATTATGTCGAACTATGTCGTTACGTTTGACGCGAATTGTTTACAGCCGCGATCCTTATTTGCCCCCAACACTGGCCCCTATTCAGCGGACGGGACAACAACATCAACCGCCGCCGGGTACCTGAAGTTGCAGCACCGCCTTGTCCGTTTGCGGCTGGTAGATGTGTGCGAAAAACGGGTAAGGCTCCTTCCGTCCCCTGGAGCTGACAATGACATCTGGCCACCGGCATGGCTATTTCCCCGTTCCCCTTCATCTGAACTATGTCTGGCGCGTCCTCGCGCTGCTAATGCTGCCCATGCCAGCCGCGCTGGCGTGCACGACGTCCGGCGCCAGCATCCTTTGCAATGACGCATGGACGCTGTTGAATCCGAACACGGTCACCAGCAGCGCCAACGACGTTTCGGTACTGGTGACGCCGGCTGGCCAGTCCTCCGGGCCTTTGGTCGCCCTACCGGGTTCGGCCGCCGTCAAGCTGACCGGCCGCAACACCACGCTCACCAACCAGGGGCTGATCGATCCCACGCTGTCCCTGGCGGCGGTCGGCACCTCGGGCGCGATCATGGGCAACGCGTCAAACGCCGGCGCAGTGCGCGTCAACAACAGCGGCACGTTGTACGGCGCGGGGCTGTCGGTGCTGGGCCTGCAGGTGCTCACGACGCTGGACGGCGCCGCCCTCTCCCTGCGTAGCAATGCCACGGGCAGCATCAACATCGACAATTCGGGCACGATCGGCCTGAAACCGGGGCTGCTTTCCCTGTCATTGCTAAATCTCAGCCCCGTCATTGCCGCCTATGGCGGCGCGCCGGTCACCGTGAACAACGCGGCGGGCGGCGTCATCAACGGCCGTGTGGGCCTGGGCCGATCGGCGACCGGCAATAGCTTCGTCAACGCGGGCGCAATCAACGGCAGCGTGAGCATGGGGCAGAACAGCACCAACACGTTCACCGCCGTGACCGGGTCAACCATTTCGGCGGGTGGCCCGGACGTGGGCGTCGACCTGGCCGTGGCCGGCCTGGACGTCAGCATCGCGCTGGGCTTTGCCCAGGGCGGCACGGTGGACGGCGGCGCGAACGGCAACAACACGCTGGTACTGCAAAACCCCGGCGCGACCGGCACCACCGGCACCGGCACGGCAAGCTCGACGGTGTACCGCAACTTCAACAACCTGCGCGTGAATGGCGGCACCTGGACGATCAACGGACCGCTGGTCAGCGGCCAGACCACGCTGAACGGCGGCCTGGTCAACTTCGACAGCAACACCGCGTTCGGCGCCGGCACGCTTGTCGGCAACGGCGGCGCCATTGCGCCCGCCACGTCGGGGCTGTCGTTGGCGAACGCCATCCAGCTCAATGCGGGCGGCCTGGGCGTCCAGGGCACGAACAACATGACGCTGGCCGGCAACATCGCCGGCGCCGGCGCGCTGGACAAGTCCGGCGCGGGCGTCCTGACGCTCAATGGCACGAACACGCACATTGGCGGCGTGCGGCTCGGCGGCGGTGGATTGGCGCTGGGCGGCAACAGCGCGCTGGGATTGGGCGACCTCGTTGTGTATGGCGCGTCGTCGCTGCAGCCCGGCAGCGCCACCAGCCTGTCCAACAACATCGTGCTCGGTGCCAACCTTGCCCTGACCACCCCCTCCGCCCTCACCCTTTCCGGCGCGCTGTCGGGCGGCTCGGCGCTGGTCAAGAGCGGCGCGGGCGTCCTGACCCTCACGGGCGCGAACGCGCACGGTGAGACGCGCATCAGCGCCGGTGGATTGGTCGTGGGCAACAACACGGCGCTGGGCGCGGGACCGCTCACGGTCAACGGTGCGGCGACACTGGCATCATCCACCAGCGTCGCCCTGCAGAACGCGATGGTGTTGAACAATGCGCTGACGCTGAACGGCGCCGAAACGCTGACGCTAAACGGGCCGATCAGTGCAGCGGGATCGCTGGTGAAGACCGGCTCGGGGGTGTTGAACCTGAACGGCGCCAACACCTATGCGGGCGGCACCACGCTGGCTGGCGGCACGGTCAACGTGGGCGCGTCCGGCGCCCTCGGCACCGGCGCGGTCACCGTCAGTGGCGCGACCACCCTCGCCGGTTCGGGCGTGGCGTTGGGCAATAACTTTACGCTCAGCAACGCGCTGACCGTGGCTGGCGCCAACAACCTGACGCTCAACGGCACGTTGTCGGGCGCTGGCGGCACGCTGGTGAAGACAGGCACCGGGTCCTTGACGCTGAACGGCACCAACAGTTTCGGCGGCGGCACGCTTGCGGCGGGAACGATCATCGCAGGCGCGAACAACGCGCTGGGCACCGGCGTGATCAACGTGACCGGCGCGGCTACTGTGGACAGCACTGCGCCCGTCAGCCTGGGCAACCAGTTCGTGCTGGGCGACCGGCTCACGGTGGGCGGCAGCCAGGCGTTGACGCTGGCCGGCGCGATATCGGGCGGCGGCACGCTGGTCAAAAACGGCAATGCGAACCTGACCTTGTCTGCCGTCAACACGCACTCCGGCGGCGTGCTGCTCAACGCGGGCCAGTTGACGCTGGCGAACGCACAAGGCCTGGGCTCCGGCCTGCTTGACGTCCAAGGCCCGGCGACGCTGGCCGCGGGCAATCTGACGGTGGGCAACGACGTCCGCCTCGGCAACACGCTGGGCATCGCCACCGGCGGACAGGCGTTGAACCTGTCGGGCAACCTGTCCGGCGGCGGCGCCATCGCCTTGAACGACGCCGGCACGTTGACGCTGTCGGGCAACAACACGCATGGCGGCGGTGTCGCGCTGAACGCGGGGACGCTGATCGCCGCGAGCGACACCGCACTGGGCAGCGGCACACTGGCGGTCGGCGCAGACGCCACGCTGCAGAGCACGGCGGCCCGAAACTTCGTCAACAACGTTGCACTGACTGGCAACCTGACGGTGGCCGGTGCGAACGATGTCGGATTGGGCGGCGCGATTGCCGGACCCGGGCGCGTGGTGATGAACGGCGCGGGCACGCTGACACTGTCGGGCGCCAACACGCATGGCGGCACAACCATCAGCAGCGGCACCGTGCTGGCTGGCGCGGGCAGCCTGGGCGCAAGCGTGCTGAACAACTCGAAGCTCGTGATCGGCCAGAACGTGGATGCGACCTACGCGGGCGCGATCAGCGGATCGGGCAGCGTGGACGTGGCGGCCAACGCGCAGACGCTGGTGCTGAACGGCAACAACACATTTACCGGCGGTTTGAACCTGCTGTCCGGCACGATGGAGACGCGCGGCGGACAGGCGCTGGCTGACAGCGTGGCCGTGAACCTGGGCGCTGGTACCGTGCTGCGGCTGGCGGATAGCGAAACGTTCGGGTCGCTTGCCGGCGATGGCCGGCTGGATCTGGGCGCCGGGGCGACGGTGCAGATGGGGCAGGACAACGCCAGCTCGATTTTCGGCGGCGCGCTGACGGGTGCGGGCAATGTCGTCAAGAACGGCACCGGCACGCTGACGCTCGCGGGCAACAGCACGCAAAGCGGCTCGTTCGACGTGGTGTCGGGCGGGCTGAACGTGAACGGCAGCCTGGCCAGCACGCAGGTCAACGTGGGCGCGGGCGCATCGCTTGCCGGATCTGGTGTCCTGAGCGGCCTGACGACGATTGCCTCGGGCGGCGCGCTGGCGGCCACATCGGGCCAGACCCTGACGCTGGGCGGGCTGACACTGAACCAGGGCTCGCAGTTCAACGTGGCGCTGGGTGCGCCGCAGGCCTCGCCGCAGACCCTGGTGCAGGTCAACGGCAACCTGACGCTGGATGGTGACCTGAACGTCACCGACAAGGGCGGCTTTGGTGAAGGCGTGTACAGGCTGATCACCTACACCGGCCAGCTCACGGACAACGGGCTGGCGCTGGGATCTCTGCCCCCGGGCACCGTGCCGTCGAATCTGCAGATCCAGACCGCCGTGAACCAGCAGGTGAACCTGGTGGTGCAGACCACGGGCAGCAGCGTGCAGTTCTGGAACGGCGCCAAGCAGCTTGCCGATGGCACGCTGGCCGGCGGTGCAGGCACCTGGCAGGCGGGTTCGAGCAACTGGACCAATCAGGCTGGCGCGCTGACCCAAAGCTGGGCGGGCAACTTTGCGGTGTTCGGCGGCGCGTCGGGCGGCGCGGTCACCGTGGCCGGCGAACAGGCCGTGACCGGCATGCAGTTCTTCACCGACGGGTACACGCTGCAAGACGGCGCGATCCGCCTGGCGGCGGGACCCAACAACTTCCGCGTGGATCCGGCGCTGACGGGCACGGTGAACAGCGTCATCCGCGGCGCTGGCGCGCTGAACAAGCGTGACCAAGGCACGCTGGTGCTGGGCGGCGCAAACGAATACACGGGCGGCACGCAGATCAGCGAAGGCGTGCTGCAAGTCAGTGCCGACAACAACCTGGGCGCGGCAGGCACGGGCCTGGCCTTTGCCGGCGGCACGCTGCGCGTGACCGGCACCAGCTACACCGGCACCTCGCGCGCCATCGATATCGGCGCCGGCGCGGGCTTCGACATCGCCGACGCCGGCAACGTCTTTACCCTGAACCAATCCCTGTCCGGCGCGGGCCGCCTCACGAAGTCGGGCGCGGGCACGCTGGCGCTGGGCGGCAACAACGCCGGCATCGGCGGCGTGACGCTGGCGGACGGCACGATTGCCGCGGGCAGCAACACGGCGTTGGGCTCGGGCGTGCTGAACGTCACGGGCGGCGGCGGACTGAATGCGGCAACCGCCGTGACGCTGGCGAACGACGTCGCCATCGGTGCAGGCGCGACGTTGACCAATGCAGGCACGAACGACCTGACGCTGAACGGCGCGGTGTCGGGCGCGGCGGGCTCGCTGGCGAAGGCAGGTAGCGGCACGCTGACGCTCGCCGGCAACAACACCTATGGCGGCGGCACGGCGTTGATCGGCGGCGCCATCCGTGTCGGAAGCGACACGGCGCTGGGCACGGGCGCGCTGAACGTGGCCGGCGCGTCCAGTCTGTTGTCCGACGGTACGCATGCGCTGAACAACGGCATCGTGCTGGACGCAGCGCTGACGACCGGCGGGGCCGGCAATCTGACGCTGAACAACACGATCTCGGGCAACGGCGCCCTCATCAAGTCGGGCGCGGGCACGCTCACGCTCAACGGCGTGAATGCGTACGCAGCTACACGTTTGGACGGCGGCCGTCTGGTGCTTGGCAACAATGACGCGCTGGGCGCGGGCGCGTTGACCGTCACGGCCGACGCCGCGATGGACGGCGCTACTGGACTCACGCTGGGCAACGCCATCAACGTGGCGTCCGGGGCCGATCTGACGCTGGCGCAATCGCAGGACGCCACGCTGCTCGGGACCGTCAGCGGCGACGGCGGCCTCATTGCGGGCGGCGCGGGCACCACGTTGACGCTTTCCGGCGCCAACACGTACGCGGGCGGTACGCAACTGAACGGCGGCAACCTGGTGGTGGGCCAGAACGGGTCGCTCGGCACCGGCGCCCTCCTCGTCAACGCCGACGCCGGCCTGTCGGGTACGACGGGCGGCCCGGCGCTGAACCTGATCAACGACGCGACGCTGAACGCGGCCCTGAACGTGACCGGAGACCGCGACATCACGCTGAGCGGTACGGTCGATGGGGCAGGTTCGCTGACCAAGAGCGGCTCATCGACGCTGACGCTCGCCGGTGCAAACACCTATACCGGCGGCACAACGCTGGCGGCAGGCGTCTTGCGCGTTGGAGGCGATGCGGCGCTGGGGACCGGCGATCTCACGGTGACCGGCGCGGCGACGCTGGGTTCGACCCAGGCCGTAACGCTGGCCAATAACGTCGTTCTGGGTCAGGCATTGAACCTGGATACGACCAACGGTCTGCGTTTTGACGGCGAGATTTCCGGCGCCGGCGGTCTTGCCGCCACCGGCGCGGGCTCGCTGACACTGGCCGGCACCAATACTTACGCGGGCGGAACGCAGCTCGATGGCGGCACGCTGCTGGTCGGCGGTGATTCGTCATTGGGCAGCGGCGACCTGACGATTGGTGGCGCGTCGATTCTGCAGGCGCTGAGCGCGCCGGTGACGCTGGCCAACGCCGTGGCGTTGAACGGCGGCCCGCTGCAAGTGTCGGGCGCGCAGAACGTGACGCTGACGGGCGACGTGTCCGGCGCGAGCGGTCTTGCCAAACTGGGCGCCAACACGTTGACGCTGACGGGCGAGAACACCTATCAAGGCGGAACGACGCTGGGACAAGGCCTGATCGTGGTCGGATCGGACAAGGCGCTGGGCACGGGCGCCCTCACCGTCTCCAGCGATGCGGCGCTTGATGCGGCCGCGGCCACGACGCTGGGCAACCAGATTGCACTGGCCGGTGGCGATCTGACTGTGATCGGCAGCCAGGATCTGACGCTGACGGGCGACATCAACGGCGGCAACGCATTGATCAAGAACGGCGGCGCGACGCTGACCCTGTCGGGCAACAACGGCTACGCCGGCGGCACGACGTTGTCGGCCGGCACGCTGGTCGCTGGCAGCAGCACCGCG
Source organism: Achromobacter sp. UBA5777 (assembly GCF_002418565.1). Lineage (NCBI taxonomy): Bacteria > Pseudomonadati > Pseudomonadota > Betaproteobacteria > Burkholderiales > Alcaligenaceae > Achromobacter > Achromobacter sp. UBA5777. The sequence goes on from NZ_DIEJ01000269.1 coordinate 8,436, forward strand.
CTTGGGACGGGCGCGCTGGATGTCACGGGTAGCGCAACACTATCGGCGGCCGACGGCGTGACGCTGGTCAACGCCGTGGCGCTGACCGACTCCCTGACGGCGGACGGCGCGGGCAACTGGACGCTGGGCGGCGACATTACCGGCAACGGCGCACTGGTCAAGACCGGCGCGGGCACGCTGACGCTGGCCGGCAACAACAGCTACGCCGGCGGCACGCAGCTCCAGGCCGGCGCCATCACGGGCGACACGGACAGCATCACCGGTCCCGTCGTCGCCAGTGCGGGCACCACCCTCACCTTCGATCAAGCCGCCGCAGGCGCCTACACGGGCGCGCTGTCCGGCGCGGGCAATCTGGAAAAGGCGGGCTTGGGCACGCTGACCCTGGCGGGCAGCAATGCCCTGACCGGCGGCGTCGGAGTGTCGCAAGGCACGCTCGTCACGCAGGGCAACAATCTCCTGGAATCCGCTTCCGGCGTGCGCGTCGATGGCGGCGCTACGCTGCAACTGACCGGCGCTGAGTCCATTGCAGCGCTGTCGGGCGCGGGCAAGCTGCAGGTGGACGGCAGCCTGGGCCTGGGCGGCGCGGCCGATAGCGTCTTCAGCGGCGACCTGGCCGGCGCGGGCAGCATCGCCAAGACCGGCGCCGGCTCGCTGGCGCTGACGGGCGCCAGCAGCCACACCGGCGTCTTCAACATCAACGACGGCACGGTGAACCTGGGCGGCACGCTGGCCAGCAACACGGTCAACGTCAACGGCCCGGCCGCCACCCTGACCGGCACCGGCACGGCCAACGGCAACGTGAACGTGAACAACGGTGGCCGGATTGCGGTGAGTTCCGCCGCGCCCGGCGCGCTGATCCTGGGCTCGCTGACGTTGGACAACGCATCGTCGATCGACGCGCAATTGGGCGCGCCCAACGCGGGCAGCCTCATCAACGTGCATGGCAACGTCGATCTGAACGGCACGCTGAACATCGATGGCACACCTGACTTTGGCGTGGGCGTGTACCGCATCATTGCCTACTCGGGCACGGCGACGTCCATGAACCTGGCGCTGGGCACCCTGCCGCCGGGCGTCATCTCGCTGCAGACCAACGTAGCCGGCCAGGTGAACGTGCTGAACGAGTCCCAGGCGGGCGAGATCCAGTTCTGGCAAGGCGGCACGGGCACCTGGGACGCAACGACCCAGAATTGGGCCGACGCCACCGGCACGGCTGGTACGTGGGGCAGCCGATTCGGCGTCTTTGAAGGCACCGCGGGCACGGTCACGCTGGCCGGCACGCAAGGCTTCCAGGGCCTGCAGTTCTCCACCGATGGCTACACCCTGACCGGCGGCGCGCTGAACGCGCTGCCTGGCAGCGATGGCGTTGCCACCTTGCGCGTCGAACCGTCGATGACGGCAACGCTGGACACGACCCTCCAGGGCAATACGACCATCGCCAAGCGCGACGGCGGCACCCTGGTCTTCACGCAGGCCAACAGCTACGTCGGCGACACGCGGCTGGAAGGCGGCGTGCTGGAGATCAGCGCGGACGACCAGCTTGGCAACGCCGCCAATCGCGTCGTCTTCGATGGCGGCACGTTGCGCTACGTCAATACCGCGCCTGGCACGACTGCACGGGAGATTGCGCTGGAAGGCACGGGCGCCATCGACGTTGCCGACGGCGCGCTCACCGCGGCCGGCACGATATCGGGCGCCGATCCCGCAGCCACGCTCACCAAGACCGGCGCGGGCACGCTGGTGCTGGCAGGCGCCAACACCTACGCGGGCGGGACGGTGCTGCAAGATGGCGAGATCAAGGTCGCCACGAACACGGCACTGGGCACCGGCCTCCTCTCGGCGGCCGACGGCACCACCCTGTCGAACGACATCGCCGTCGCACTGGCGAACGACGTCGCCCTGCAAGGCGGCGTGACGGTGGCGAATGGCGCAGCCATGACGCTGTCCGGCGATGTATCGGGCACGGGCGGCATCGTCAAGACCGGCCCCGGCACCCTGACGTTGTCAGGCGCAAATTCCTACGAAGGCGGCACGCGCCTGAATGCCGGTCAGATCACCGTGGGTGCGCCGGGCGCGCTGGGAACCGGCACGCTGACGGCGGCCAACGGCACGGCGCTGGATGCATCGGCGCCCGTGGCCCTGGCGAACGACGTGCAGCTTGACGGCACGCTGACCTTGCCGGGCAGCGCCGCGCTGACGCTCAATGGCGACATCGGCGGGATTGGCGGCCTCATCAAGAATGGGACGGACACGCTGGCGCTGAACGGCGCAAACAGCTTTCAGGGTGGCGTGGCGCTCAACAGCGGCACGCTCGCGCTGGGCAGCGATACGGCCCTGGGCGTCGGGCGGCTGACCGCGGCCGACGGCACCACGCTCTCCGCCAGCGTCCCAGTCAACGCCAGCAACGCCATCACGCTGGCCGGCACGACGACGATCACCGGCGCCGATTTCGGCCTGTCTGGCGCCATCGACGGCGCGGGCGGACTGGTGAAGACCGGCGCCGGCGTGCTGACGCTGTCCGGCGACAACAGCTACCAAGGTGGCACGCAGCTTTCCGGCGGCACGCTTGCCATCGGCAGCGACACCGCACTGGGCACGGGCGTGCTGACCGCGGCGGGCGGCACCACCCTCCTGGGCCTGGGCGCGGCGCTGACCAACGATGTGCAGCTCCAAGGTCCGGTCACCGTTGGCGGCGCGGGCAACCTGGCGCTCAATGGCGTCGTGTCGGGCTCCGGTCCGCTGACCAAGGATGGAACGTCGACGCTGACGCTGGGCAACGCCAACACCTACGACGGCGGCACGGTGCTGGCCGGCGGGACGATCATCGCAGACAACAACGCCGCACTGGGCACCGGTGGCCTGACCGTCGCGGGTGCGGGCACGCTGCAGGCCGGCACGCCCGGCATTACGCTGGGCAACGATATTGGACTTGGCGCGCCATTGACGGTGTCGGGCGTCAACGACCTGACGCTGGCCGGCAACATTACCGGCCCCGGCAGCCTCGTCAAGACCGACGCATCGACCCTGACGCTGACGGGCCAAAACCAGTACACAGGCGGGACGACGCTGGCGGGCGGCACGCTGATCGGCGACACCAGCAGCCTCACCGGCAACATCGCCACCTCGACGGGCACATCTGTCGTCTTCAACCAGGCGCCGGGCAGCGGCACATACGCCGGCGCCATCACCGGCGGCGGCGGACTGGTCAAGGACGGCGCGGGCACCGTCACGCTGACGGGGTCCAATGCCTACACGGGCGGCACGGTGGTCAACGCCGGCACGCTGGCCGGCAACGCCACCAGCCTGCAAGGCAACATCACCGTGGTGGACGGCAGCGCCATCGTGTTCAACCAGAACGGCGCCGACGGCACCTATGCCGGCAACATCAATACGGTCGGCAACAACACGGGCACGCTGACCAAGGACGGCGACGCGTCGCTGACCTTGACCGGCACCAATAACGTCGGCGGCGGCACCACGGTCAACAGCGGCACGCTGCTGGTCGACGGCACGCTGACCGGCGGCCCCGTCACGATCAACCCCGGTGGCAATCTGGGCGGCTCGGGCTCCGTCGCGGCAGACGTGGAATTGGAGGACAACGCGCGACTGGTGGCAGGCACCCCCGGCAATCCGATCTCGTTTGCGCGCAGCCTGGCGCTGTCCAACGGCACGCAGCTCGACTTCACGCTCGGCACGCCGAATTCGGCCACGACGGCTGTGACCGTGGCCCAGAATCTGCGGCTGGATGGCGTGCTGAACATCACGGACGGCGGCAACCTGGGCACGGGCGTCTACCGCCTGTTTGCCTACGGCGGCACGCTGACGGACAACGGCGTGCAGTTCGGTACGCTGCCGTCCAGCCTGGCCACCGCTGACCTGCAACTGCAGAACCAGCCCAACCAGATCAACCTGGTGCTGCAGACGCAACCCGGCGAGATCCAGTTCTGGAACGGCGCCAAGACCACGCCCGACGGCATCATCGCGGGCGGCACCGGCACGTGGAACGCCGCGGGCACCAACTGGACCGACACGGCGGGTACCACCGCTGATCGCTGGAACGGCAAGTACGCGGCATTCTCGGGCGCGGCGGGCACGGTCACTGTCGAAGGCACGCAGAACGTGACCGGCCTGCAGTTCCTGACCGACGGCTACACGCTGGAACCCGGCACCGGCGGCGCCATCGCAATCGCGCAGGCACAGACGCCGGTCCGGGTTGAAAGCGGCGCCACCGCCACGATCTCCGCGCCCATCACCGGCGCCGGCGGCATCGAGAAGCTGAACGGCGGCACGCTGGTCCTGGACGGCATCAACACCTACACCGGCAACACCGCCATCCGCAGCGGCGTGCTGGAAGTCAGCGCCGACGACCAGCTTGGAAACGGCGGCGCCGTGTCGCTGGACGGCGGGACGCTGCGCATCGCGGACTCGGCCTTTGCCACGACGGCGCGCAACATCTCGCTCGATGGCGTGGGCGGCGGCATCGACGTCGTCGCGGCGGGTCAGACCTTCACGCTGAACCAGGCGCTCAACGGCACCGGGGCGCTCACCAAGCAAGGAGACGGCACGCTGGTGCTGAATGGCGCCAACGGCTACACCGGCGGCACGGTCATTGCCGGCGGCACGCTGGAAGGCAGCAGCACCAGCATCGCCGGTGCGGTCAGCACGGCGGCCGGCACGACGCTGCGCGTGAACCAGTCCACGGACGGCGTCCTGGCCGGGCCGGTCAGCGGACAGGGTCAACTGGTAAAGGAAGGCGCAGGCGCACTGACGTTGGCCGGCGTGTCGAACTACAGCGGCGGCACGCAGGTCAATGCCGGCACGCTGATCGGCGACACGTCCAGCCTGCAAGGCGCCATCGACAACAACGCGGCGCTGGTTTTCAACCAGGGTACGGACGGCGCGTTCAGCGGCACGTTGTCCGGCGCCGGCAACCTGGTCAAGCAAGGCAGCGGCGCACTCGCCATCAACGGCACCCACGCGTACACCGGCAATGCGACGATCGAGGGAGGCACGGTCGTGCTGGGCAGCGCGCAGTCGCCCGCCACGCTGCCCGCGTCCGTCCAGGTCAGCCCCGGCGCAACGCTGGCCGGCACTGGCACCATCGCGGGGCTGGTCAACGCCGGCACGGTCCAAAGCGCGCCCGCGGCGGGCGGGGGGCTNNAGGTCAGCAACAACTTCAGCAATGCCGCCGGCGCCACGCTGGCCGTGAATGTGGGGCCGACCGCGGCCACCAACCTGCACGTGGCCGGCACCGCAACGCTTGACGGCGCATTGCAGGTGACCAACACCGCGCCACTGACCGCAAACAGCGCCTACACGGTGGTGACGGCGGACCAGGGCGTGCAAGGCACCTTCGCCTCGACGGCCCTGCCCCAGCTTGCGTTCCTGGACGGCGCGGTGGTCTACGACCCCAACAACGTCACGGTGACCTTCCAGCGCAACGACACCGGGTTCGAGACGGTTACGGACACGGCGAACCAGAGCGCGGTGGCGCAGGCATTGGGGCAGATCGATCCGGACTCCCCGCTGTATTCGTCGATCGTGGGATTGAGCCGGGACGAGGCGCCGGAGGCCTTCAAGCAGTTGTCGGGCGACAGCCACGCCTCGTTGTCGTCGGCAATCGTGCGCAGCTCGGAATCGGTACGAACGCTGCCGCTGAATCACCTGCGCGACAGCCTGCGTAGCGAAGGCCGCGGCCAGGACGGCGCGTGCGGCGAACCGGGCCGCAGCGCGGGCGGCTACGCAGAGCGCTTCTCGTGCCAGCGCAATGTGTGGACCGAGGTCCTGGGCAACTGGCAGAGCCAGGACGGCGACGGCAACGCGCCCAGCTACCGCCAGCGTACCGGCGGCGTGCTGGCCGGCGGCGACATCCGGGTCGGTGACGGCTGGCGCGTGGGCGTCGCGCTGGGCTACCAGGACAGCACGATCTGGCAGGACAGCCGCAACGCCAAGGCCGACGTGGACAGCTACAGCGTCACCCTGTTCGGCGGCAAGTCGTTCGTGCAGCCCAGCGGCAATGCGTGGAACGTCATGGCTGGCGCGGCGTATAGCTGGCAGGACATCGAGACGAAGCGCAACCTGGCCATCGGCGGCGCAAGCCAGGAGCTGAAGGCGGATTACCGCGGCAACACCACGCAGATCTTCGGCGAGCTGGGCTATGCCATGCCGGTCTCGCCGACCGCAACCGTCGAACCCTTTGTCGGCGCCGCGTGGATCAAGCAGCGCATGGGCGGTTTCTCGGAAGACGGCGGCGCCGCGGCCCTGTCGGCAGACAGCCAGAGCAACGACATCACGACCACCACTGTCGGCTTGCGCGGCAACCTGGACACGCAGATCGCGGGCGCGCCCGCCCGCCTGCGCGCCACGCTCGGCTGGCGCCACGCCATGGGAGACGTCGACCCCGACCGCACGATGGCCTTCGACTCGGGTCCGGCGTTCACGGTGGCGGGCACGCCCATCGCCCGCAACGCCGCAGTGGCTGAAGTGGGTGCGGAAGTCGCCGTGTCCAAGAACGCCGCGATCGGCCTGAGCTACCAGGGCCAGTTCGGCAGCGGCAGCCGCGAGAATGCAGGCTTCCTGAACGTGCGCTGGAACTTCTGACGCACACGGCGCCATCCGGCTGGTATCCGGATGGCGCCTGTCCGACCCGCTTGCGGCCGAGGGCGCAATGCCTTCGGGCGATCCGTTCGGGCCGCATTGACACCCTTGATTTAGGCGCTTTACGCTACCCCGCACTCGTGGTCCAACCGGGCGTGGTTCTGCCCTGGCGCACCAAGGTGCGGGAGGCGCGTCATGACGCTGAGCAGACCTGGCGCATTCGCGTGCGCGTTGCTGATGCTGGCTTTGCTGGCGCCGGCCGGCGCGCTGGCCGCATGCAGCGACAAGACCGTGCGCGGGATGTCCGACGCGGGCCGCAGCGTGGCCACGATTGCCAAACGCTGTGGCATGAGCGCGACGGCCGTGAAGGAAAGACTGGGAGCGGGCGACGCGAAAGCCAACCGCGCGCCCGCCGAAACTGCGACGCCGCGCGCGTCGCCTGGCGCTGAAGCCGGCGCCGCGACGGCAGGATCCGCCGCGACTTCGATAGCGCAACCCGCCGAAAAACCCGCAGCAAAACCTGCGGCAACTGCCGCGACGAGATCCGCGGCAACCGCGGCCACCGCGCCGTCGGCCAGCGCCGCCAAGCCGTCGGGCAAGGCGCCGACCGAGCCGCAGAAGCACCCGCCGGGCACCGTGCTGGAGCTTTGCGGATGCTACGGCAGCATGGAATACGGTTTTACCGAGCCGAACGCGCAGTGCGTCAGCGGCAAGGCGGTGGCGACGCGGTGCCCGGGCTATTGCCCGGTGAACCGGTCGCCATGGCGCCGCATCTGCAGTTGAGGCGGTCGCCCGCCCCGTCCTTCGATCAATCGGCCGCGCTGGCCTGCGGCTGGTGCGGCCGCGCATGCACCTGGTCGATGCGCAGGCCATCGCGGCGCGTCACTTCGAAGCCCCAGTCACGCAGCATCACGGTGTCGCCCGTTTCCGGGATCCGGCCGCCCGCGCGCAGCAGGCACCCGGCCAGCGTCGCATCGGGGTAATCGTCGGCAAGCGCCGGCGCTTCCAGCAGGCGCGCCGCCTCGTCCACGGACAGCCGTCCGCCCAGCAACCACGAACCGTCGGAAAGCTTCAAGGCTTCGGGCTGGTCTTCCTGGTGTTCCGGCATGTCGCCCGCCACCGCTTCCAGCACGTCCATCGGCGTGACCAGGCCTTCGCAGACGCCGTGCTCGTCCACGACGATCAGCATGTGATCGCGCGAGGCGCGCAGTTCGTCCAGCACCTTCAGCACCGGTGTGGTCTCCATCACGTAGCGCGGCTCGCGCGCCAGTTCCACCAGGTCGATCGGACCGGGGTTCTGCAGCAGCGGCAGCACTTCCTTGAAGTGCAGCACGCCCAGCACGTTGGCCGGGTCGCCCGCGCACAGCGGCAGGCGCGAATGGCCCGATGCGAACTTGCGCACGATGACGTCCGGCGTGTCGGCAACGTCCAGCCAGATCATGTCGCCGCGCGGGACCATGATGGACCGGATGTCGCGCGCGCCGATGGACAGCACGCGTTCGATCATCGAGCTTTCCTCGGGTGCAAAAGCGGGCTCGTCGCCCGCGCCGTCGACCAGCGCCACCACTTCGTCCGCTTGCGACACGGGCTGGCCGGCGCGGCCGCCGCGCAAGAGGCGCAGCACGGCCTGCGCCGTGCGTTGACGGCGGCCCAGCGCATGCGTGCCCCGCGCGCGGTTGCGGCGCGCCAACTGGTTGCACAGCTCGATCAGGATCGAGAAGCCGATGGCCGCGTACAGGTAGCCCTTGGGAACATGGAAGCCCAGGCCTTCGGCGACCAGGCTGAAGCCGATCATCAGCAACAGGCCCAGACACAGAATCACGACCGTCGGGTGGCGGCCCACGAAGGCCATCAACGGACGGCTGGCCAGCATCATGACGGCCATCGCGACCACCACGGCGATCATCATGATGCTCAGGTCCTGCACCATGCCCACGGCGGTAATGACCGAGTCCAGCGAGAACACGGCATCCAGCACCACGATCTGCAGAATGACCTGCCAGAACACCGCATGCTGCGGCTTCTGCGCCTGGTCATGGCTGGCGCTGCCTTCGACGCGTTCGTGCAGCTCCATCGTCCCCTTGAAGAGCAGGAACAGGCCGCCCAGGATCAATATCAGGTCGCGTCCGGAAATCTCGGCGCCCATCACCGTGAACAGCGGCGCGGTCAACGTGACCACCCACGCAATGCTGGCCAGCAGGCCCAGGCGCATCACCAGCGCGAGCGTCAGGCCGATGAGGCGTGCGCGATTGCGCTGCTCGGGCGGCAACTTGTCCGCCAGGATCGCAATGAACACCAGGTTGTCGATACCCAGCACAATTTCAAGCACGACCAGCGTCGCCAGGCCAAGCCAGGCGGTAGGGTCGGACATCCAGTCGAAAATCATCAGGTTTCCACGGAAAACGTAAGCGGACGCGCAAGCGATGCGCGTCGGCGGGAAGGCGTAGCGTTAGGAGCGCGCAGCAGAGACTGCACAGGCGCGCCAAAGGGCACGGCCTGGCGAGGCGGCGCGCGGCCGCCGAGTCGCGGCGTGGCCGCGGAGGCGCTGGGGAAAGCGGCGCGCAAGGAGACAACCCTTGCCGCGGCAGTGTGGAGAGAAGATGACGGGCGCCGGCAGATCCGCAGCGCCCTGCTAGGAGGAGGGTCTTCGTTCATAGATGGCGGATGGCTCCAGGCTGCCGGGGCAGCAAAAAGTCGGAATATCCGCCGCGCTCTCTTTCTTACAGGACCCTGAATATTACCTGAATCGGAAATTCGCGCGACTAGGGGATGTCACCACCTTCATTGGCCGCGCGGATCCGCCGTGCCGCCTGAACCCGACGACGCGCCCGACCCTGGCATGCCGCCGTGTCCCGTAGATCCCGTGTTGCTGCCCGGCGTTCCCTTCGCCCCGCGCGTGTCGGCCCCGGCGTCATCCTGCCGTGGACTCGATCCGGCACGCGATGTATCACGCTTGCCGTGATCGGCCTTTTCTCCTTGCCTGGATTGTTGCGGCATGGACTGCTCCTGTGCCGGCGTCCTGGGCGTACCCGCCTTGCGATCCGGATGGGACTGGCTGCTGGTGCGGCTGTCAGGCGTGGTCGTCTGGGCCTGGGCAACAAGCGTTTTTTCAATGCGCTGCGCCGATACGCTGGTGGCAAGCAAGCCGCTCATGGCCGTAGCGCACAGATACAGAATCGGTTGTTTCATGGTTGCTCCTTCGTCGACAACGGTGACACACTGAGCCCCAGGCCAACGAGCTGACGCGGGATCTCTTTTCATCCAGGGGCAAGTCGCGTGCCTGCCTCGCATGGGAGCAAACCATGAGTGATAAACCTGTACCCGGCCGCCGGGGGCTGCTCAAAGCCCTGGCCGTCGGTGTCCCCGGCGCCGCGTGGGCGCCCCGCGCGATAAGCGCCCCGGAAGCTGCCTCCCCCACCCCTCATCAAGACGCCGCCGCCACGGGCGGCGCCGCTAACCGAACGCTCAAATTTTTCAACGCGCAGGAAGCCTTGACGATGGACGCCATCGCCGCGCGCCTGATTCCGGCCGACGACCTGGGGCCCGGCGCCAAGGAAGCCGGCGTGACGCTCTTTCTGGACGGCCAATTGGCAGGCGCATGGGGTGCAGGCAGCCAGCTCTACCGGCAAGGCCCGTTCGAACAAGGCACGCCGGAACAGGGCTACCAGCTGTCGTTCACGCCGGCCGAGATGTTCCGCCGCGGACTCGCCGCGCTGGACGCCGCCGCGCGCAAGCAGGACGGCAAGCCTTTCGCCGAGCTGGACGCCACGCGGCAGGACGCCTGGCTGCGCGACATGCAGGAGGGCAAGCCGGATTTTTCGCCGTTGCCGTCAGGCGTGTTCTTTCAGGCGCTGCTCGAAGGCACGATCGAAGGCTTCTTTTCCGACCCGCTGTACGGCGGCAACGCCGACATGGTGGGCTGGAAACTCGTGGGATTTCCCGGCGCGTTTGCCTCGTTCTCCAACGATATCGAACGTCATGGCGTGATCTGGGCCGGCCAGCCGGTCTCCATTGCCAACGCCGTGGGCCACAAGATGACGCCGGGAGGCAAGCATGGCTAAAACGCTGCCTGCGGTAGACGTGGCAATCATCGGCGGCGGGTGGACCGGCGCCATCATCGGCAAGGAACTCGCGGCCGCCAAGCAGCGGGTCGTGGTGCTGGAACGGGGCGAGGCGCGATGGCCCTCGCCCGATTTCCAGGGGCCCAACGTCCACGACGAACTCAAGTACACGCGGCGCCATGAACTGCACCAGGATGCGGCGACGGAAACCTACACGTTCCGCAACAACACGGACCAGAAAGCGCTGCCGATGCGGCGATGGCAGTTCGCCTACCCCGGCACGCATCTGGGCGGCGCGGGCAATCACTGGTCGGGCGCCTACTACCGCTTCGATCCAACCGACTTCGTCATGCGCAGCCATTACAACGAACGCTATGGCAAGGACATCTTCGACAAGGAGCTGACCTGTCAGGACTGGGGCGTGACGTACGACGAACTGGAGCCCTACTTCGACCGCTTCGACTACCTGATCGGCGCGTCGGGCCAGGCCGGCAACATCAAGGGCGAAAAGCAGGAAGGCGGCAATCCGTTCGAGCCGTGGCGCTCGCGGCCCTACCCCAACCCGCCCATGAAGGTGCCCTACGCGCCCGCGCTGTTCGGCGAGGCCGCGCGCAAGCTGGGCTATCACCCTTACGTGCAGCCGTCCGCGCTTTGTACGCGGCCTTATGTGAATTCCGAAGGGCTGCACATGAGCGCATGCGTGTACTGCGGATTCTGTTCGAACTTCGGCTGCGAGCACTTTGCCAAGGCCTCGCCGCAGGTCTGCATCCTGCCCGTGGCGATGAAGATGGAGAACTTCGAGATCCGCACCGGCGCGCACGTGCTGCGCGTGGAGCTCACTCCGGACAAGAAACGCGCACGCGGCGTCACGTACGTGGACGCGGCCGGCGAAGAAGTCTTTCAGCCCGCGGAGATTGTCTTTCTCTGTGCATTCGGCATCAACAATGTTCGCCTGCTGCTGCTGTCCGGCATCGGCAAGCCCTTCGACCCGGTCACGAACACCGGCGTTGTGGGCCGCAACTACACGCACCAGACCACCTCGGGCGTGAATCTGTTTTTTGATGAGTCGGTCAACATCAACCCGTTCATGGGGGCCGGCGCGGTGGCGGTGACGATGGACGACTTCAGCGCCGACAACTTCGACCACGGGCCGGTGGGCTTTGTGGGCGGCGGCTATCTGCAGATCCAGGTGGTCAGCGGCGCGCCCATCGGCTTTCATCCGACGCCCAAGGGCACGCCATCATGGGGCTCTGAATGGAAGAAGGCCGTGGCGCGCCACTATAACCATGCCGCGAACATCACCATCACGGGCTCGGCGCAGCCGTGGCGCGGCGGGTATCTGAGCCTGGATCCCACGTACAAGGACGCCTGGGGCCTGCCGCTATTGCGCGTCACCTACGACTTTCCCGACAACGACATTCGCATGTCAGCGTTCCTGACCGAAAAAGGCGATGAGATCGCGCGCGCCATGAAAGGCATCGCGCGCACCGAGCCCGGCCCGCGCAAACGGCCGTTTTCGGCCACGGCCTACCAGTCCACCCACCTGACGGGTGGCGCGGCCATGGGCGATGACCCCAACACCAGCGTCGTCAACCGCTACGGACAGTCGTGGGACGTGCCCAACGTGTTCGTCACGGGCGCGGCGCTGTTTCCGCAGAACTCGGGCTACAACCCGACTGGCACCGTGGGCGCCACCGCCTACTGGATCGTAGAGAAAATCAAGGCGGACTATCTGCGTTCGCCGGGCCCGCTGGTGTCATCATGATCGAACATCGCAAAGGCATCATTTTCACCGTCGGGCTGATGATCGCGGTGCCGGTCATCACGCTGGTCGCCACCGGCGTCCAGATGATGGGCGCCGGCGGCGACGAGGCGATCCGGGCCTCCGCCGTGCCGCAGCCGCCGCCACCGGCAGCCAGCCCGGCGCCGCAGGTGGCG
>NZ_DIEJ01000167.1:0-1752 GCF_002418565.1 Achromobacter sp. UBA5777
GATCCGCATGAAGATCGGCGTCATGTTCGGCAACCCCGAAACCACCACCGGCGGCAACGCGCTCAAGTTCTACGCGTCCGTGCGTCTGGACATCCGTCGCATCGGCTCCATCAAGAAAGGCGACGAGGTCGTCGGCAACGAAACCCGCGTCAAGGTCGTCAAAAACAAGGTGGCGCCGCCGTTCAAGCAAGCTGAATTCGACATCATGTACGGCGCCGGCATCTCGCGCGAAGGCGAAATCATCGACCTGGGCGTGGCCGCCAATGTCGTCGACAAGTCGGGCGCCTGGTACAGCTACAACGGCAACCGCATCGGCCAGGGCAAGGACAACGTCCGCGAATACCTGAAAGAACACAAGGACATGGCCATCGAGATCGAAAACCGCGTCCGCGAAAACCAGGGCATCGTCAGCCGCGCCGCCGAATTCGTGCCCACGGCGGAAGACACCGCCGAGTAATCCCGGGCATTCGACAGGGCTCGCCGCGGTTCGGGCTAGCCACTTCGCCGGCCCGTCTGGGCTGGGAAATTGCGGCAGGCGCCACTTGGGCCTGCCGTTTTTTTCTTGGGCCTGCCGTTTTGTTTAGCAAGCAGGAAAGCGCATGAGCTGGAAATCGACTCCCGCATCCGCCGAGCGCCAACGCGCCAGGCTGGACGACGAATTCGAAACGGTCGCCAAGCCGCAAGGCTTGCGGCGCACGTCCGATGCGCGGGTGGCCCGCGAGGCCGCGGCGCCTGACGATTCGGCCGATGGCGCCGACCCCGCCGGCCTGTGGCAGCGCAGTTCCGAACAGCGAAGTTCCGCTCAACGCAGCACCGCGCGCGGCCGGCGCGCCGACGCTGCCGACAGCGCTGGTGACGCGTCAACGTCTGATGGCAAGCAGGCCCGCAAAGGGCCGTCGCTGAAGATGCGTGCGGTGGGGTATCTATCGCGGCGCGAACACGCGCGCGAAGAACTGGCGCGCAAGCTGGTTGCCTACGCCGAAGATGCGGCCGAGGTCGAATCGGTGCTGGACGCGCTTGAGAGAGAGGGCTGGCTGTCCACCGAGCGCTTCGCCCAAAGCCTGGTCCATCGCCGCGCCTCAAGGCAGGGTGCGGCGCGCATCGTGCAGGAATTGCGCCAGCACGGCGTGGACGACAATCAGGTCGCGGAATTGCGCGACCAGCTTCGCGCCACCGAGTACGACCGGGCGCTTGAAGTCTGGAAAAAGCGCTTCAGCGCCAAGCCCGAAGATCGCACGGCCTACGCAAAGCAGGCACGCTTTCTGGCCAGCCGCGGTTTCGCGCACGACGTCATCCGGCGCATCCTGGGCGAGGGCGACGAAGACTGATGCGGGCGGCGGGCGTTGTTCCCGCGGGCGTCGGCCCACCCGGCGCCGCTGCAGTCGTCGCTGTCCCTTACGGGATCACTTCGCCGACTTGATGCCCGACAGCGTCTTGAAGCAGACGTCTCGGGTAATGGTCAGAAATTCATCGATATACGAGGCGTCCGTGTCCTCGCTGCGCACCGTCGCATACAGCGTGCGCCACACGCCCTGCGGACCCAGGCGGCATAGCCGCAGCCATCCCTGATTCATGTATTCCGTCAACGCCCAATTGGGCAGGGCTGCCACGCCGCGATTGCTCGCCACCAGTTGCGCAATGATCGGCGTCAGCTCGGCCTTGCGGATGGCGGCTGGCTCCACATCTGCCGGGTCCAGGAAGGCGGTAAAGACGTCCAGGCGCTGCTTGTCCACCGGATAGGTGATCAGCGTC
>NZ_DIEJ01000167.1:1761-2125 GCF_002418565.1 Achromobacter sp. UBA5777
ATGACCAGGTCCAGGTCGCCGCGCACCAGCGCGGGCAGGGGGGCAAATGAGAACGCCGCGGACAGGTCCAGCGCCACATCCGGCCATTGCACGCGGAAGGCGTCCAGCGCCGGCATCAGCCACTGAAAGCAGGAATGGCAGTCGATCGCCAGGTGCAGCCGGCCGGTGCGTCCGGCGGCCAGGCGCTGCAGGTCGCGCTCCGTGGCGCGGATTCGCGGCAAGACCTCGTCGGCCAGGGCCAAGACCCGCAATCCGGCCGTCGTCAGCCGGGCTGGCCGCGTGCGGCGATTCAACAGGGGCGTGCCCAGCCGGGTTTCCAGGTCCCGCAATTGATGCGAAAGCGCCGATTGGGTCAGGTGCAGGC
>NZ_DIEJ01000167.1:2173-2582 GCF_002418565.1 Achromobacter sp. UBA5777
AGGTGGCGAATTTCCAGCATGGGGGCGCGGCTTCATACAAGACGAATTTACGAGGGTATCCCGGCGACGAATCCGCCTTACCGGGCCCAAGCCGACATTCTATGAGATTTCTTCATCTTATGAATGTAGACATTGATTTTGATTCATTTTGATTCGACGTCAAAATAGCCATCACTTGAATAAATTTTGTGGGATGGCGAGTTCACATGACTACGATTCATAATTTGGGATTCCCCCGCATTGGCGCCCAACGCGAGCTCAAGCGCGCCGTTGAAGCCTACTGGGCCGGCAAGCAAACCGCCGAAGCATTGGAAGAAACGGGCCGCGAACTTCGCGCCCGCCATTGGCGCCTTCAGGCCGCGGCCGGCGTCAAGCTCGTCCCCGTGGGCGATTTCGCCTGGTACGACCA
>NZ_DIEJ01000167.1:2662-2969 GCF_002418565.1 Achromobacter sp. UBA5777
TTCGATACCAACTACCACTACATCGTCCCCGAGCTGGTGCCCGGCCAGACCTTCCGCATTGCTCGCGACACCCTGTTCGAACAGGTCAAGGAAGCGCAGGCGCTGGGCCTGCAGGTCAAGCCGGTCATTCCCGGCCCGCTGACCTGGCTGTTCCTGGGCAAGGGCGATGCATTCGCCGACGGCCCCGCCGATGCCGGCAAACTCCAGCTTCTGACGGCGCTGCTGCCGGTCTACCAGGATGTGTTGGCGCGCTTTGCCAAGCTGGGCGTCGAATGGGTGCAGATCGACGAGCCCATCCTGGCGCTCG
>NZ_DIEJ01000167.1:3060-3455 GCF_002418565.1 Achromobacter sp. UBA5777
CTGGTGCGCGCGCCGGAGCAGCTGGCCGCGGTGGTCGCCGGCCTGAATGACGGGCAGGTGCTGTCCGCAGGCATCATCAATGGCCGCAACATCTGGCGCACCGACCTGGACGCCGCCATCGCCACGCTGGCTCCGGTCGCGCGCCAATTGGGCGACCGCCTGTGGTTGGCGCCGTCGTGCTCCCTGCTGCACGTGCCGGTCGAGCTGGAAAACGAAACGGATCTGGACGCCGAACTCAAGAGCTGGCTGTCCTTTGCCGCCCAGAAACTGAATGAGCTGAGTCTGCTGGGCCGCGCGCTGGACAGCGCCAAGGACCCGACGGTGCAGGATGGGCTGGCCGCGCAACGCGCCGCCCTGGCCGCGCGGCGCGCTTCGGTGCACATCCACAATCCGGC
>NZ_DIEJ01000155.1:0-47325 GCF_002418565.1 Achromobacter sp. UBA5777
GGCCAGACGCCGGCCGCCGTGTCCATTGGCGGCCCGAGCGCCGCGCCGCATGCCCCCATCGTGGCGCCGTCTCCCGTCGAAGCGCGGCGCGAGGCCCCGACGGTTGCTCCCGCGGTAGACACCGCTTCCGACGCCCCGCCCGCAGTGGCGCGCACCGCCCCGGCAGAGCCGGCATCTGGCCGCGCATCGGCTATTCCGGCTTCGATCCTGAACCGCACCGGTCCCCCGCCGCGCCCCGCGCCGAAGGTCGAGGTCCAGGAAGAGGCGCCGCCGCCCATTCCGGTTGCCGAGGCCGTCAAGGATGCCAATCTGGAGCAGTTGGCGGCGCAGGTCGTGGCGTGCGCCGCATGCGGCCTGTGCAAGGGACGCCGTCACGCGGTGGTCGGGCAGGGCGCCCAGCCCACCCGCTGGCTTGTCGTGGGCGAAGCGCCGGGCGAACAGGAAGACCGCCAAGGCCAGCCTTTCGTGGGCCGGTCCGGCCAGTTGCTGGACGCGATGCTGGCGGCGGTGGGCATGAGCCGCGAGCGCGACGTTTTCATCACCAACGTCATCAAGTGCCGTCCGCCGGGCAACCGCAATCCCAAGCCCGAGGAAATCGCGGCCTGCAGCCCGTACCTGATGCGGCAGATCGCGTTGCTGAAACCCGAGCGCATCCTGGTGCTGGGCCGGTTTGCGGCGCAGACCCTGCTGGGCACGGACGCCACCATCGGCAACCTGCGCGGCCGCGTCCATCATCTGAAGACGGATGAAGGGGCTCAGATTCCGGTCATCGTCAGCTACCACCCCGCCTACCTGCTGCGAAGCCCGTCCGAAAAGGCGCGCGCCTGGCAGGACCTGAAGCTGGCCGCCCGCGAGCTGTAGCGGGCAGCGGCAGCGGGCAAATAGAAAAACCGGGCAATTGCCCGGTTTTCTGTTGCTGCATCAAGCACTTGGCGCGATTGGCCTAGTGCGTCGAGTCCAACGCGCGGCCGTGGCCTTCCTGGCCGATCTGGTCATGCAGGTCGGGGTTGGCCTGCATGTTGCGCTTGCTCCAGCGCATGAACACCACCATCAGCACGGCCACCACGGTGCCGAAGATGACGATGATCACGTTGATCGGCAGTTCCAGCCACAGCAGCAGCGTGTACATGGCCACCATGAGCAGGATGTTGAGCTGTTCGTTGAAGTTCTGCACGGCGATCGAATGGCCGGCCGACAGCAGCACGTGGCCGCGATGCTGGAGCAGGGCATTCATGGGCACCACGAAGAAACCGGCCAGGCCGCCCGTCAGCAGCAAGAGCAGATAGACGCTCCAGGGCTGGTAGACCAGCGGCATCAGCAGCACGACGAGACCCATCATGGCGCCGACCGGCAGCACGGCGAGCGCGCGGCGCAGCGGAATGCGCCCGGCCAGGATCGACCCGACCACCGTGCCCAGCGCGGCCACGCCCATCAGCATCGACGCCTTGTCGAGCTGGTAGCCCAGATGGCTGCGGCCCCATTCGATGACGATGAGCTGCAGCGTGGCGCCGGCGCCCCAGAAGAGCGTGGTGACAGCGAGGGAAATCTGGCCCAGCTTGTCCTTCCACAGCACGCAGACGTAGCCCCAGAACGTGCGGACAAGGCGAACGGGGTTCTTCTGCTGCGGCGGATAGCGCACGTGCGTGCGGGGAATCATCAGGTTGCACAGCGCGGCCAGCAGGTACACGAAGGCGATGACCAGGATGGCCGCTTCGGCCGGCGTGTGAACCAGGCTGCCGATGAAGGAATGGCTGAGCAGGGCGGTGGACACCGACGAGGAGATCAGGAGGCCGCCCAGGACCGTGCCCAGGATGATGGAGAAGACCGTCAGGCCCTCGATCCAGCTGTTGCCCTTGACCAGCATGGTCGGCGGCAGCATTTCCGTCACGATGCCGTACTTGGCCGGGGAGTAGGCGGCGGCGCCGATGCCCACCACGCCGTAGGCGGCGCAGACCAGCCACGTCTGGTATTCAGGGGCGACGCCAATGCTGGCGTACGAGAACATCAGCAGACAGCCCGCGACCTTCAGGGCATTGGTGGAGAACATCACGCGGCCCTTGGGGTAGGAGTCCGCGATGGCGCCGACGAATGCGGCCAGCACGACATAGGCCAAGGCAAACGACCACTTCATCATGGGCGCCAGCCAGTCAGGGCCGTGCAACTCCTGAATCAAGGCGATCGCTGCGATGAACAACGCGTTGTCCGCCAATGACGAGAAGGCCTGCGCCGCCATGACCAGATAGAAACCACGTTTCAAGAATGTCCCCGTTCTTCGGCCAGAGCCTGGCCAGTCCGCGTGAAAATTATGTGTCGTGCCAAAAAGTGTCAGGGAGTATAGCCGGAGCGTTGCGGCCAGCCATTGCGCGTTTGCCCGCGGGTTGTCCGGCCCCAACGTCTGGGTAAAGACCGCCTGCGGTATCATACGACCCATATGAGAGCCGGCCCTTCTTGGGCCGGTTTGCAATCTGTGCGGCAGGTCCGTTAACGCCTTTCGTTCAACCCACCCCGTCGTCATCGTACTGTGCGCCTTACTCAGCTCAAACTCGCCGGCTTCAAGTCCTTCGTCGATCCCACCGTCATCCCCGTGCCCAGCCAGCTGGTCGGCGTGGTGGGGCCCAATGGCTGCGGCAAGTCGAACATCATCGACGCCGTGCGCTGGGTGCTGGGCGAGGCCAAGGCGTCTGAACTGCGTGGCGAGTCCATGCAGGACGTCATTTTCAACGGATCGGGCAACCGCAAGCCGGCCGCCCGGGCCTCGGTCGAAATGGTGTTCGACAACAGCGAGGGGCGGGCCGCCGGCCAGTGGAGCACCTACGCCGAAATCGCGGTGCGCCGGGTCCTGACCCGGGATGGCACCAGCAGCTATTTCGTCAACAACCAGCAGGTCCGCCGCCGCGACATCCACGACATCTTCCTGGGCACCGGCCTGGGCGCTCGTGGCTACGCCATCATCGGGCAGGGCATGATCAACCGCCTGATCGAAGCCCGCCCCGAAGAACTGCGCGTCTTCCTGGAAGAGGCGGCTGGCGTGTCGCGCTACAAGGAACGCCGCCGCGAGACCGAAAACCGCCTGTCCGACACGCGCGAGAACCTGACCCGCGTTGAAGACATCCTGCGCGAACTGAACAGCCAGCTTGAAAAGCTGGAAGCCCAGGCCGAAGTGGCCACGCGCTACCGCGAGCTTCAGGCTGACGGCGAAAAGAAGCAGCATTCGCTGTGGTTCCTGAAGGAAACCGGGGCGCGCGAAGAGCGCGCCAAGAAGACGCAGGAGATGGCGCAGGCCCAGAACGAACTGGAAGCCGCCATTGCCGGACTGCGCGCCGGCGAGGCCGCGCTGGAATCCCGGCGCCAGGCCCATTACGCCGCCAGCGATGCCGTCCACACCGCCCAGGGCGCCCTGTACGAGGCCAATGCCCAGGTCAGCCGCCTGGAAGCCGAGATCCGGCACGTGGTCGATTCCCGCAACCGGCTTCAGGCGCGCCGCGACCAGCTCCAGCAGCAGATCGCGGAATGGACCAGCCAGCGCGAGCACTGCACCGAACAGATCGCCCAGGCCGAAGACGACCTGGCCGCCGCCGCCGCCCGCACTGAAGAGGCGCGCGCCACTGCGGAAGACGCGCAGGCCGGCCTGCCCTCGGTCGAACAGGACGTGCGCGAAGCCGCCGCCGGCCGTGACGAGATGCGCGCGGCGCTCGCCCGCGTCGAGCAGAACCTGGCGCTGGTCGCGCAGACGCAGCGCGACGCCGACCGCCAGATGCAGACCCTGGACCAGCGCCGCGAGCGCCTCCAGCAGGAACTGCGCGAACTGCACAGCCCCGATCCCGAGCGCCTCGAACAGTTGGCCGGCGACCGCGCCGCGGGCGAAGACCAGCTCGAAGCCGCCCAGGAAGAACTGGCCACCCTGGAAGGCCGTGTGCCCGAAGCCGACGCCGAGCGCAGCCGCGCCCAGGGCGCCGCCCAGACCGAAGCCCAGAACCTGGCCCGCCTGGAAGCCCGCTTGTCCGCACTGGTGAAGCTGCAGGACGACGTGCAGAAGCAGGGCGCGCTGGAACCGTGGCTGGCCAAGCACGAACTGGCCGGGCTGTCGCGCCTGTGGCAAAAGCTGCACGTCGAGCCGGGCTGGGAAACCGCCCTGGAATCGGCGCTGCGCGAACGCATGGCGTCGATGGAAGTGCGCAACCTGGATTGGGCGCGCGCCTTTGCCGACGACGCACCGCCCGCGCGGCTGGCGTTCTACCAAT
This sequence comes from Achromobacter sp. UBA5777, assembly GCF_002418565.1. Lineage (NCBI taxonomy): Bacteria > Pseudomonadati > Pseudomonadota > Betaproteobacteria > Burkholderiales > Alcaligenaceae > Achromobacter > Achromobacter sp. UBA5777. The sequence continues at coordinate 4,242 of NZ_DIEJ01000155.1, forward strand.
TGCCCGTCGCGGCGCCCGCGCCGACGGCGCCTGCCGGGTTCACGCCGCTGGCCAGCCTGCTGCGCATCACCGATCCCGATCTGCGCACGCTGCTCAACGAATGGCTGGCCGGCGTCTATACGGCTAATGACCTGACCCAGGCCCTGGCCTTGCGCGCGACCCTGCCGGCTGGCGCCGCCTGCGTGGTCAAGGCAGGTCACCTGATCGACGCGCACAGCGTGCGTTTCTACGCGCCCGATTCCGAACAGGCCGGCCTGCTGGCCCGCCAGCAGGAAATCGAAAACCTGCAGCGCGAAATCAAGGCCCAGCAACTGATCGCCGACCAGGCGCGCGCCGCGGTCGCCCGCGCGGAAGCGGCGTGGCAGCAGGTGTCACAGGCCATCTCTCCGGCACGCACCCGCGTGGCCGAAGTCACGCGCCGCGTGCACGACATCCAGCTGGAACACTCGCGGCTGCAGCAGCAGGCGGAGCAGTCCGGCGAGCGCGCCTCGCGTCTGCGCCAGGACCTGGAAGAAATCAAGGCGCACGAGGAAGACCTGCGAGCCACCCGCGAAGAGGCCGAGGCCCGCTTCGAGGCGTTGGACGAAGAGCTGGCCGAGCATCAATCCAAGTTTGCCGACGCTGAAATGGATGGCGAGACGCTGGCGGCGCAAGCCGAGGCGGCCCGCACCCGCCTGCGCGAACTCGAACGCGCCGCCCAGGAAGCGGAATTCGCTGAACGCGGCATCCAGGTGCGCATCACCGACCTGCAACGCAACCAGCAACTGGCCGCCGACCAGAGCCAGCGCGGCGCGGTGGAACTTGAACAACTGATGGGCGACCTGACCGAGCTGGACGCATCCGCGTCGCAGGCCGGCCTGCAAGACGCCCTGGAAGCGCGCGCCGAACGCGAGGAAGCGCTGTCGCGCGCCCGCCAGGAACTCGAAAATCTGGCCGCGCTGCTGCGCGGCGCCGACGAAGACCGCCAGCAACAGGAGCAGACCCTGGAGCCGCGCCGCGCGCGCATCATGGAACTGCAACTGCAGGAGCAGGCCGCGCGCCTGGCCGAAGAGCAGTTCACCGAACAGCTCAATGCACGCGAAGTCGACCGCGAGGAACTCGCCCAGTTCCTGGCCAACCAGCCCGACGAATGGCGCCGCGCAAGCTGGCTGCAACAGGAAGTCGGCCGCATCTCGCGCCAGATCGAAGCGCTGGGTTCGGTCAACCTGGCGGCGCTCGACGAACTGAACACCTCGCGCGAACGCAAGGGCTTCCTCGATTCCCAGCACGCCGACCTGATGACCGCCATCGAGACGCTCGAAGACGCCATCCGCAAGATCGACCGCGAGACGCGCGAACTGCTCCAAGAGACGTTCAACATCGTCAACGGTCACTTCGGCGAGCTCTTCCCCAAGCTTTTTGGTGGGGGCGAAGCCAAGCTCAGCATGACGGGCGAGGAAATCCTCGATGCCGGCGTGCAGGTGATGGCCCAGCCGCCGGGCAAGCGCAACAGCACGATCCATCTGCTGTCGGGCGGCGAAAAGGCGCTGACCGCGACTGCGCTGGTGTTCGCGCTGTTCAAGCTGAACCCTGCGCCGTTCTGCCTGCTGGACGAGGTGGACGCGCCGCTGGACGACGCCAACACCGAACGTTACGCGAACCTGGTCGCCAACATGAGCGAGCAGACGCAGTTCCTCTTCATCTCGCACAACAAGATCGCGATGCAGATGGCAAAGCAATTGATCGGCGTAACCATGCAAGAGCAAGGGGTTTCGCGTATCGTTGCGGTAGACATAGATTCGGCCGTCCAGATGATGGCCTCCGAAGCGGCATAAACCCAATATTTAGAAAGGCGCCGCCTTCCAGGCGCGGGATTTACACATGAGTGATTTGCAGATCGGGCTGATTGCCCTGGGCGTCTTGCTGATACTGCTGGTTTTGGGATTCAACTGGTGGCAGGACCGTCGCGTCCGTCGCAAGATGCAAAGCCATTTCCCCACCTCCGAACAGGATCCGCTGCTGGGCGCGGGTGTGGGGGGCGCAAGCGCCGCCCCGGCCGGTGCTTCCCGGCGCGAACCCGGCATGGGCGGCGAACCTGCGCGCGTCCAGCCCGGCCAGCCCGCGCCGGTGGATCCCGGCAGCGATGCCGACGACGCCGAAGAACCCGATCCCGCCTGCGAAGTCGTCATCGAAGTCAACTTCGCGGAGCCCGTGCGCGGCGCGGATCTGTTGCCTTACATGCAAAGCCTGCGCAACGTGGGCCGCAAGCCCATGCGTGTGTTCGCCGAAACCGACCAGCGCCGTCACCGCGCGCGCGTCCATGCCGGCGAGTCCTATGCGTCCATGCAGCTTGCCGTGCTGCTTGCCAACCGCAGCGGCCCGCTGACCGCCATCGAATGGTCGCAGGCCTGGGCCCGCGCCCAGGACATGGCCGAACGCTTCGACGCCACCATTGAAGGTCCCGACCAGCAGGCCGTGCTGGAGCAGGGCGCCCGCCTGGACGACACCTGCGCGGCACTGGACACCCAGGTCGGCCTGACCCTGCTGCTGGGCTCGGCCCAGCCGGCGGCCGAAGTCATGGCCGTGGCGCGCGACGTCGGATTTGTCGCCGACGGCAACCGACTGGCCTGGCCCAACGAAAACGGCGTGGCGCGCTTCACGCTGGCCCGTGCGGACGGGGCTGCTTTCGACGCGGGCATGGGCGGCATCGAGCGCTTGTACCTGCTGCTGGACGTGCCTTGCAGCCCGGCCGACACCCGCGCGTTTGGCCGCATGGTCGACGTGGGCCGCGACCTGGCCTCGCGCCTGCGCGCTGAACTTGTCGACGATCAGGGCAAGCCCCTGGCCGACGGCTCCGAGACCGTCATCGACGAGCGCCTGCAGGTCCTGTTCGGCCAGCTTGAACAAGCGGGCCTGCCCGCCGGCAGCGAGCGCGCCCAGCGCGTGTTTGCCTGATGGCCCGCGGGTCCGGCGAAAATCCGGCGCAAGCCGCCGCGCGGCTGCGCGCCGAGATCGAGCAGCACAACGTTCGCTATTACGTCTACGACGAGCCCTCGGTCTCGGATGCCGAGTACGACGGGCTGATGCGGGATTTGCAGGCCCTGGAGGCCGAGCACCCGGAACTGGTGACACCGGAATCCCCCACGCAACGCGTGGGCGCGGCGCCGGTGTCAGCGTTTGGCAGCGTGCGCCACGTGGTGCCGATGCTGTCGCTGAACAACGCGTTTTCCGAAGAGGAAGTCGCCGCCTTCGACCGCCGTGTTACCGACACGCTGCGCGGGGCCGGCCTGCTGGGTCCGGCGCAGCAGCCGGACTACTTCTGTGAACTCAAACTCGACGGCCTGGCGATCAGCCTGCGCTACGAGGACGGCCGCCTGGTGCAGGCCGCCACGCGGGGCGACGGCCAGACGGGCGAGGACGTCACCTCAAACATCCGCACGATCAAGGCGATTCCGCTGCAGCTGAAGGGCGCGGCCCCGAAGGTGCTGGAAGTGCGCGGCGAGGTGCTGATGAATCGCGCCGACTTCGAAAAACTGAATGCGGCGCAGGCCAAGCGCGACGAAAAGATTTTCGTGAATCCCCGCAACGCCGCGGCGGGCAGCCTGCGCCAGCTTGATCCGCGCATTACCGCCAAGCGGCCGCTGCGTTTCTTTGCCTACGGTTGGGGCGAAGTCCAGGGCCTGCCCGGCTCGCAAAGCGGGCTGTTCGACGAAGCCTCGGCTGGCGCGGATCAGGCCTCTCAATTGCCCGAAAAATCCCACGGCGCCATGCTGGAATGGCTGGCCTCGCTAGGGCTGCCGGTCAATGTGGTGCACAACCACCGGGCAAGCGGCGCCAACGGCCTGATGGACTTCTACGCCAAGGTCGGCGCCTTGCGCGCGGACCTGCCCTACGACATCGACGGCGTGGTCTACAAGGTGGACTCGCTGCCGGCGCAGAAGGTGCTGGGCTTCGTGGCGCGCGCGCCGCGCTTTGCATTGGCGCACAAGTTTGCCGCCGAAGAGGCCACCACGACGCTGGTGGACATCGAAGTGCAGGTGGGCCGCACGGGCGCCATCACCCCGGTTGCGCGGCTCAAGCCCGTGTTCGTGGGCGGCGTCACCGTCACCAACGCCACGCTGCACAACGAAGACGAGATCCGCCGCAAGGACGTGCGCATCGGCGACACGGTCATCGTGCGGCGTGCGGGCGACGTGATTCCCGAGGTGCTTGGCCCGGTCCCGGAAAAGCGGCCCGAGGACGCGCGCGAATTCGTCATGCCGACAGAATGCCCGGTCTGCGGATCGGCCATCGAACGCCTGGAAGGCGAAACCATCGCGCGCTGCACCGGGGGCCTTTTCTGCGGCGCCCAGCGCAAGCAGACGCTGTGGCACGCTGCCAGCCGCAAGGCGCTGGATATCGAAGGCCTGGGCGAAAAGCTCGTGGACCAGTTGGTGGACAGCGGCCGCGTCAAGACGCTGGCCGACCTGTACAGCCTGCGTCCGCTTGAACTCGTGGGCCTGGACCGCATGGGCCAGAAGTCCGCCGACAATCTGGTGGCCGCCATTGAAAAGGCGCGCTCGCCGAATCTGTCCCGCCTGCTGTTCGCGCTAGGCATCCGGCACGTGGGCGAGACCACGGCGCGCGACGTCGCGCGGCATTTCGGCAGCATCGACGCCATCATGGATGCGGATGAAGACGCTTTGTCGTCGGTGCCCGACGTGGGACCTGTCGTGGCCGCATCGATCCGCCATTTCTTTGCCGAACAGCACAACCGCGACGTGATCGGGCAGCTCAAGGCGCAGGGCGTGAACCCGGTGGCCGAAGCCGCTCCGCAAGCCGACACGCTGGCCGGCAAGACCTTCGTGCTGACGGGCACGTTGCCAAACTGGACGCGCGAAGAGGCCTCGATGCACATCCAGGCGGCCGGCGGCAAGGTCAGCGGCTCGGTGTCCAAGAAGACCGCCTATCTGGTGGCAGGCGAGGATTCGGGCAGCAAGCTGACCAAGGCCCAGGAGCTGGGTGTGCCGGTGCTGGATGAAGACGGGCTGAAGGCGCTGTTGGGCGTTTCCTAGCCAGGACGCCGCCGCGGTTGGACGAAGGGCTGCACGCCATCGGCGCGCAGCCCTTTTTGTTGCTGGCTTCGGGCCGAAGTCGGACTATCGGGGAAGATCGTCTTCAGCCTGCGGCGCCGTCTCAAGGGGGGGGCTGGCATCTGAGCGCGTTGCCGAGCGCTCAAAAAAAACTGCCCGCGATTGGCGGGCAGTTTTCTGAGCGATGCGGGCCTTATTGGATCTTGGCCTTTTCGCGCAGTTGCTTCTGGTAGTCGGCCAGGGTTTGCTGGCGCAGCATTTCTTCCAGTTGCGGACGGACCTGATCCATCGGCGGGAATTCGACCGGACGGGTGTCGTCGACCATGATGATGTGCCAGCCGAATTGGGTCTGGACCGGCTTGTCGACCAGTTGGCCCTTCTTCAGTTGCGTCACGGCTTGCGCGAACGGTTGCACGTAGTTGGTCGGGGGAGCCCAACCCAGATCGCCACCCTTTTCGGCGCTGCCGGGGTCCTTGGAGTTCTTCTTGGCCAGGTCGTCGAACTTGCCCTTGTTGCTCTTCAGTTGGGCCAGCAGGTCGTTTGCCTTTTTCTCGTCTTCGACGAGGATGTGGCGGACCTTGTACTCCATCTTGCCGGCCTGTTCCTTCTTGATCTTTTCGTATTCGGCGGTGACCTGGGCGTCCGTGACCGGGTGCTTGGCCAAGTAGTCGGCCATCAGCGCACGAACCAGGATGCCTTGGCGGGCCAGTTCGATTTCGGTCTGGACGTCAGCCTGCTTGGCGATGCCGCTGGACTCGGCGGCCTGCACGAAGATCTGACGGTTGATCATTTCCTGCTTGACCTGTTCGCGCAGTTGCGGCGAATCGGTGGCGCCCTGGCCGACCAGGAGCTTGACGAATTGATCCAGACTCTTTTGCGGGATGGCCTTACCGTTGACGGTAGCCACGTTTTGCGCAAAAGCAGGCACGGCGATGACGCAGGCCGCAGCCAGCATGACGATGCGTTTCATGAATATCCTTTGACTTTCTATTTGGGAGCCTGGGCGTCAAGCGCAAGCGCATGAATCGGATAGGGGATCAAATCTTGCAAATGATGATACACCAGCCGGTGTCGCGCAACGGCGGAGAGCCCCGCAAAGCAAGGCGCTACGATGATTACGCGATAGTGGCCGGCGCCGTTTTTACTGCCTTCGTGGCCGGCATGCAAATGGGAGTCGTCCAGGATGTCCAGACTGACGGGTTCCAGGGCGGCAAGGCGTTCCCGGATCAGGGCGATGCGGTCGGTGTTTTCTGACATGAAAGTTCAGGGCTTGCCGGGCGGCGTGGCGCCCGGATTGGCCGGCGTGTTTTCTTCGGTCTGGATGTGTTTGCCCAGCCACAGCGACTGGCCAATGACGAAGACGATCATCAGTCCCATCAGGCCAAAGGCCTTGAAACTGACCCACTGCGACTCGGTGAAGTGGCCCGAGAACGCGACATACAGATTGAGCGCGCCGGCGATCAGGAAGAAGGCGGCCCAGATCAGGTTGAGCTTGTCCCACGCGGCATCCGGCAGCTGGATCTGCTTTTCCATCAGGCGGCGGATCAGGTTGCGCTTGAACAACAGGCGGGCAAAGACCAGCGCGCCGCCGAACATCCAGTACAGCACCGTGGGCTTCCATTTGATGAAGACGTCGCTGTGCAGCCAGATGGTCGCGCCGCCGAATACCAGGATGACCGTCAGGTTGATCCAGTGCATGGCTTCGGTGGGGCGGCCGGTGGCCTTGAGCCAGACGATCTGCGCGACGGCAGCCGCCATGGCGACGCCCGTGGCCGTGAAGATGTCCGTGTACCTGTAGGCGATGAAGAACAGGAGCAGCGGAAAGAGGTCGAACAGGAACTTCTTCATCAGTCTTCTAGGGGCTCAAACGTCATCGACAGGGAATTGATGCAGTAGCGCAGGCCGGTAGGCTCGGGGCCGTCGGGAAAGACGTGGCCCAGGTGCGCGTCGCAGACGTTGCACAGCACTTCGGTGCGCACCATGCCGTGCGTGGTGTCGCGTTCTTCGCGGACGAGTTCGGGGTCCAGCGCCTGGAAGTAGCTGGGCCAGCCGCAGCCGGCGTCGAATTTGGTGTCGGATGCGAACAGCGCCGTGCCACAGCCGACGCAACGGTAGATGCCAGGGGTGAACGTATCCCAGTAGCGCCCGGTGAATGCGCGTTCGGTACCTTTTTGACGGGTGACCACGTATTCTTCGGGGGAAAGCTGGGCGCGCCATTCGGCGTCGGTTTTGCGTACTTTTTCCATATGAGCTCTTGGAGTCGCGATGCCCGAAATGGTTCGGGCATAATCCCGCCCCATGTTAATCGAGTTTGACCAGGCGGTAGTGTCGACGCCCCAGGCGGAAGTGTTGCGCGGGGTGAGCGTCACCCTGGCCGAACGGCGCATCGGCATCGTGGGCCCCAATGGCGCCGGCAAGAGCACGCTGGCGCGCCTGGTCAACGGCCTGGTCATGCCGTCTTCCGGCAGCGTGCGCGTGGACGGGCTGGATACGCGCCAGGATCTGAAAGCCGTGCGCGCGCGCGTCGGCTTTGTCTTCCAGAACCCCGAAAACCAGATCGTCTTTCCCATCGTGCGCGAAGACCTGGCCTTTGGCCTGAAGCGCCTGGCGCCCGACCGTCAGCAGCGCGAGGCGCGCATCGACAGCCAACTGGCCCGCCTGGGCGTGGGCCACCTGGCCGACCGCAGCAGCCACACGCTGTCCGGCGGCGAGCGTCAGCTTGTGGCGCTGGCCGCCGTGCTGGTCATGGAGCCGGCCCTCATCGTCTTTGACGAACCCACCACTCAGCTCGACCTGCGCAACCGCAACCGGGTGCGCGCCGCCATCGATGGGCTGCCCCACGACGCCATCGTCGTCAGCCACGACCTGGAATTGCTCGAAGACTTCGACCGGGTGCTGGTCGTGCGCGACGGCACGATCGCGGCCGACGACACGCCCGCCGCGGCGTTGCGCTGGTACCGGGAACACTGCGGATGATGGAGCCCCTGTACGTTGCCGGCAACACGCCGCTGCATCGGCTGCCAGCGTGGGTGAAACTGCTGGCGCTGATGGCGGCCGGCGCTGGCCTGTTCGTGCTGCGCGATCCGCTCTGGCTGGCGTTCGCTTTTGGCTTCTCGGTGGCGTTGGTCTGGTCCACGGGCGTGGCGGCGGCGGCCGTCTGGCGTCAGGTGCGCGGACTGCTCTGGGTGCTGCTGGCCGTCGCGCTCTTTACCGGCTGGTTTCAGGGGCCGCTTGAGGCGCTGGCGGTTGTGCTGCGCGTGGCGGCGATGGTGGGTCTGGCCCTGGCCGTCACGCTGGCGACCCGCACGTCGGACCTGATTGCCGTCTGCGAGCGGACATTGCGGCCGCTGGAACGCACCGGGCTCGTCGATGCCGAAAAGGTGGCGCTGGCCCTCGCGCTGACGCTGCGCTTCGTGCCCGAGATCTGGCGCAATTTCCAGGAAATCCGCGAGGCGCAGGCTGCGCGCGGGCTGGGGGCGAATCCGGTCGCGCTGATCGTGCCGCTGATCGTGCTGACGTTGAAGCGGGCCCAGGAAGTCTCTGAAGCGATCGACGCGCGCAGCGTCTGAAGGCCGCGCGCCCTGTACTCATTCAAAAGGGGAAATCATGAAATCGAATAATACGGTGCTGGTGGCGCTGTTCGCGGCGCTGATCGTCGTGCTGAGCCTGATGCCGCCCATTCCGATGCCCGGCATTCCCGTGCCCATCACCTTGCAGACGCTCGGCGTCATGCTGGCCGGCGCCATGCTCGGCCCCGTGCGGGGTGCGCTGGCGTGCCTGCTGTATCTGGCGCTCGCGGCGATCGGCCTGCCGGTGCTGCCGAGCGGGCGCGGCGGGCTGGGAGCGTTTTTTGGCCCGACCGGCGGGTTTCTCATCGGCATGGTGGCCGGCGCATTCGTGACGGGCTGGCTGGCGCGCCGCCTGGCCGCGCGTGGAACCGCCACCTGGGTGGGGCTGGCAGGGTATGTGGCTGCCTGCGTCGCAGGCGGCATTGCGGTGGTGTATGCCTTCGGCGTGCCCTGGCTGTCGGCGGTGACGAAGATGGGCATGGCGAAGGCTGCGGGCGCGGTCGTGGTGTTCCTGCCGGGTGACCTTATCAAGGCCGCGGTGGCGGCGTGGGTTGCTTCGCGCGTCGAGCGGGTGTGGCCCATGCTTGGCCGTTGATCATGTCGGGCCGCGGAACGTACGGCGAAAGACCCCAATCGCCCCAAGGGAATCCCCCAACATGACGCCTGCGACCCTTTCAAGTACAAGTTCGCCATTAACAAATGCGTTCGCCAAATCACGATTTCCGTAGCACATCAGGGAATTACCGTAGTTGCGCTACGTCATCTGATACTGTTTTAACCATATAATATTTTTTTCTGTATAACTTTAAACAGGCTCGCTTCGCCTCGTTCGAGGCACATAAGAGCCAACCACAGGAGACAAAAACATGCGCAAGCACTTCGGCTTGTCCGCGGCCGCCGCCGCTGTAGCCCTGACTCTGCCGCTTCTGGCGAGCGCACAGGTCAAGGTTGGCGTGACGGTGTCCAGCACCGGCCCCGCCGCCTCGCTGGGCATCCCCGAGCGCAACACCGTGGCCTTGCTGCCCAAGGAAGTTGCCGGCCAGAAGATCGAATGGATCGTGCTGGACGACGCCACGGACACCACGCAGGCCGTCAAGAACTCGCGCAAGCTGGCTTCCGACGACAAGGTCGACGTCCTGATCGGCACGTCCATCACGCCGGGCTCGCTGGCAATGGTCGACGTGGCTGCCGAAGCCAAGGTGCCGATGATCAGTGTGGCCGCCAGCGCCAAGATCGTCGAACCCGTGGACGACAAGCGCCGCTGGGTTTTCAAGACCCCGCAAAACGACGCGTTGATGGCTGGCGCCCTGGCCGACGCGATGGCCAAGTCCAAGGTCAAGACGCTGGGCTTCATCGGCTTTGCTGACGCCTACGGCGACGGCTGGCTCGACGTGATGCAGAAGGCCGCCAAGGCCAAGGGCATCGAGATCGTCGCCATTGAAAAATACGGCCGCACCGACACCAGCGTGACGGGCCAGGTGCTCAAGCTGGTCGGCGCCAAGCCCGACGCCATCCTGATCGCCGGCGCCGGCACCCCGTCCGCGCTGCCGCAAAAGGAACTGAAGGCCCGCAACTACGGCGGAACCATCTATCAGACCCACGGCGCCGCCAACAACGACGTGCTGCGCGTCTGCGGCAAGGACTGCAACGGCATGTACCTGCCGGCCGGCCCGCTGCTGGTCGCTGCGCAACTGCCCGACAGCAACCCGGTCAAGAAGTCGGCGCTGGCCTACGTGGAAACCTACGAGAAGGCCAACGGCGCCGGTTCGACCAACACGTTCGGCGGCCACATGTGGGATGCCGGCCAACTGGTCGTCGCCGCGCTGCCCGTGGCGCTGAAGTCGGGCGCCAAGCCCGGCACGCCTGAGTTCCGTGCCGCGATGCGCGATGCACTGGAAGGCGTGAAGGACCTGGCCGTGTCGCAAGGCGTGTTCAACATGTCGCCCACGGACCACGCCGGCTTTGACGAGCGCTCGCGCGTCATCGTCAAGGTGGAAAACGGCAAGTGGGTCTATCAGCCCGACCTGTAATCCCCCTGGATCGCCCGAGCGCGGGCCGCCCCATCGCGGGCGCCCGATGCGCGGGGGGCGGCATACCGCCCGCCGTGCCGCGCCCGGCAGGACTTCGCACCGGCCTTTCCGGCCGGTGTGTCGTATCAGTGTTCCGGATGGGGTCGGAACACCAAGAAACCACAAGGTAGTTGTTAGATGGATTCCTCAATTGCGCTGATCCTGCTGCAAGACGGTGTCGTCAACGGCGCCATCTATGCCCTACTGGGCATGGCTCTGGTGCTGGTTTTCGCCGTCACGCGCGTCATTTTCATTCCCCAGGGCGAGTTTGTGGCGTTCGGCGCCCTGACCCTGGCCATGCTGGTGGACGGCAAAGTGCCGGGCACCGCCTATCTGCTGCCGTTGCTGGGCCTGGTGTGCCTGGCGCTTGAGCTGGTGCGCGCCGTGCGCACGCGCAGCGCCGCGGCCCTGCCCAAGACCATCGCCACCTGCGTCGTGCTGCCGCTGGCGCTGTTCTGGCTGACCCGCAGCTACACCGGTCCCGAGAACTCGCTGTGGCTGAACATGCTGCTGACGCTGTTCCTGGTGATTCCGATGGGTCCGATGGTCTATCGCATCGTCTACCAGCCGCTCGCCGAAGCCACTGTGCTGGTGCTGCTGATCGTGTCAGTCGCCGTGCACTTTGCGCTCATGGGCCTGGCGCTCGTGTTCTTTGGCGCCGAAGGCTGGCGCACGCCGGCATTCGTGAGCGGGCAGGTTGATCTGGGCTTCATGACGTGGTCCGCGCAGAGCCTGTTCGTGGTCGCCACGTGCGCGCTGCTCATCATTGCCTTGTGGGTTTTCTTCGGCAAGACGCTGTATGGCCGCGCGCTGCGCGCCACCGCCGTCAACCGCCGCGGCGCGCGTCTGGTGGGCATCAGCACCAACATGTCGGGCTCGCTGACGTTCACGCTGGCCGTGGGCATCGGCGCCATGTCCGGCATGCTTATCGCGCCCATCACCACGGTCTATTACGACACGGGCTTTTTGATCGGCCTGAAGGGCTTCGTCGGCGCCATCATCGGCGGCCTGGCCAGCTATCCCATCGCCGCAGCAGGTTCGCTGCTGGTCGGCGTACTGGAATCCTTCTCGTCGTTCTGGGCCAGCGCATACAAGGAAGTGATCGTCTTCACCCTGATCATCCCGGTTCTGGTCTGGCGTTCGTTCAGCACCCATCACGCGGACGAAGAGGAATAAGCCATGAACCGCATTCTGCTTGCCGTTTTTCTCGTCGTCCTGGCGGGCCTGCCGATGGTGTCGGCCACGCCTGAGTTCTGGGTGACGCAACTGAACTACATCGGTCTTGCCAGCCTGGTCGTGTTGGGCCTGGTGCTGCTGACCGGCGTCGGTGGCCTGACGTCCTTTGGCCAGGCCGCGTTCGTCGGCCTGGGCGCCTACACCACCGCCTACCTGACGACGCAGTACGACGTGTCGCCGTGGCTGGCGCTGCCCGCGGGCCTGATCCTGACCGCCGTCGTGGCCTATCTGCTGGGCGCGATCACGCTGCGCCTGTCGGGCCACTACCTGCCGCTGGGCACCATCGCCTGGGGCCTGTCGCTGTATTACCTGTTCGGCAATATCGACTGGCTGGGCAAGCATGACGGCATCGCCGGCATCGAGCCCATCAGCATCTTCGGTATCTCGCTGGCCAACGGCCGCCACATCTATTACCTGATCTGGGTCTGCGTCCTGCTTGCACTGTGGGCCACGCGCAACCTGCTCAACTCGCGTCCCGGCCGCGCCATCCGCGCGCTCAAGAGCGGGGCGGGCATGGCCGAGTCCATGGGCGTCAACACCGCTGCCTACAAGATCGTGATCTTCGTGTGGGCGGCCCTGCTGGCCTGCGTGTCCGGCTGGCTGTATGCGCACATGCAGCGCGCCGTCAGCCCCAGCCCGTTCGGGCTGAACTACGGCATCGAATACCTGTTCATGGCGGTGGTCGGCGGCGCGGGTTACGTGTGGGGCGCCTTGCTGGGCTCCAGCGTCATCCTGGTGCTGAAGGATCAGTTGCAGAACCTGCTGCCCAAGCTGCTGGACACCAACGCCAACTTCGAGATGATCGTCTTCGGCGTGCTGTTGATCCTGATGCTGCAATACGCGCGCAACGGCCTGTGGCCGATCCTGGCGGGCTGGTGGGGCAACATCACGGGCGCCAATGGTTCGCGCCGCAACCTGGCGCCGCCCGCCGCAGCCCCGGCCCTGCCGACGCGCGAGCGTCCGCAGCCTGGCCAGGTCGTGCTGGAAGTGGATGCCATCCGCAAGGAATTCGGCGGCCTGGTCGCCGTGAACGACATCACCTTCAAGGTCAGCTCCGGCGAAATCATGGGCCTCATCGGCCCCAACGGCGCCGGCAAGAGCACGACCTTCAACCTGATCAGCGGCGTGCTGCCGGTGACGCGCGGCCAGGTCACGTTCATGGGTCAGCGCATCGATAACCGTTCGGCGCGCGAGATTGCCAAGATGGGCGTGGGCCGCACGTTCCAGCACGTGCAACTGCTGCCGGGCATGACGGTGCTGGAAAACGTGGCGCTGGGCGCGCACCTGCGTTCGGACGTGGGCGTGCTGTCCGGCGCGCTGCACTCGGACCGCGCCCGCGAAGCGCAGCTTCTGCATGAAGCGGCCGAGCAGCTCAAGCGCGTGGGCCTTGGCGAATACCTGTACGAACAGGCGGGCAACCTGGCGCTTGGCCAGCAGCGCATTCTTGAAATCGCCCGCGCATTGGCGTGCGATCCCGTGCTGCTGTTGCTGGACGAGCCGGCCGCCGGCCTGCGCTACAAGGAAAAGCAGGACCTGGCGCGCGTGCTGGAACAGCTTCGCGCCGAAGGCATGAGCATTCTGCTCGTTGAACACGACATGGATTTTGTGATGCGCCTGACCAACCACCTCGTGGTGATGGATTTCGGCACGAAGCTGGCCGAAGGCGTGCCGGCCGACGTGCAAAAGAACCCGGCGGTGCTCGAAGCCTATCTGGGCGGCATCGACGACGACCTGCCCGAAGCGGACCAGGCCAAGCCCGTGTCGGCGGGGGGCGTGTGATGAGCGCAACCAATTCCCCCGTTCTTGAAGTCAGCAACCTGTCGGCCCGCTACGGCAAGGTCGGCGCGCTGGCGGGCGCCACACTCAGCGTGCCGGCCGGCAGCATCGTCACCGTGATCGGCGCCAACGGCGCCGGCAAGTCCACGATGCTCAACGCCATCATGGGTTCGCTGCCGCAGACCGGCCACGCCGCCGGCACCGTGCATTACGCCGGGTCGGACGTGTCGGGCTGGATGGTCGAACGCCGCGTGGCAGCCGGCATGTCGCTGGTGCCCGAGCGCCGCGAGCTGTTCGGCACCATGTCCGTGGAAGACAACCTGCTTCTGGGCGGCTTCCGGCGTTACCGGGCCCGCGAAAGCGGCTGGCGCGACACGCTGAACGAAGTGTTTGATCTGTTCCCGCGGCTGCGCGAACGCCGCGCCCAGCAGGCCGGCACGCTGTCCGGCGGTGAGCGCCAGATGCTGGCCGTGGGCCGCGCGCTGATGGCCAAGCCCACGCTGCTGATGCTGGACGAACCCAGCCTGGGCCTGGCGCCGCGCATCGTACGCGAGATCTTCCACATCATCGCGCGCCTGCGCGAGACCGGCGTGGCGATCCTGCTGGTCGAACAGAACGCCCGCGCGGCGCTGCAGGTGGCCGATTATGGGTACGTGCTGGAAACCGGCGAGGTCATCCTGCACGGCCCGGCGCGTGAATTGGCCGGCGATCCGAAGGTGATCGAAAGCTATCTGGGGTTGGGCAAGGGCGCGGAAGCGGCCTGACGCCATGCGAGATAAGGAAAACGCCGGCGCCGCGAGGCGCCGGCGTTTTTTTTACGCGCGTGTCTTCCGTGACTGGTCTGCCGTTAGGCGGTTGCCGCCATCTGGCTGTCGCTGTTTGTCCGCCGTCACTTGCCCGACGGCCATCGTCCGCCCAACGCGCGCGTGGCTTCGGCCGCGGCGTCCTGCACGAGCTTGCCCATCTTCTTGACCGCGGCGGGCGAGTAGCGCTCTTTGGGACCCGACAACGAGATCGCGCCGCAGATGTCGCCGTCCGGTCCGAAGACCGGGCTGGCGACCGCCGCGCAATTGGGGTCGCGTTCGCCCATCGAGGTGAGCATCAGCCCGGCCTGCGACGGCGGCTGTCCTTCAACCAGATAGGCGGTGAGCAGCTTGCCGGCCGCGCCCTTGTCCAGCGGCAGCAGGTCGCCGACGCGGATGCGGTCCAGCGTGGAATGATGCGAGTCGACGCGCAACAGGCACACGCGCGACTGCGCGTCGTGATAGACGTGAAAGGACGCACTTTCGGTGCCCTTGTCGACCAGGCCTTCCAGCAGCGGCAGGATGGTTTCGGTCAGGCGGTAGGTGGCCTCGTAGGCCCGTCCGAGGTGGTGGGCATACGGTCCCAGCGCATAGCGCCCGTCGGCGCGGCGCACCACGAGGGCCGCCTTTTCGAGTGAAGCGATAAGCCGCAAGAGTGTGCTCTTGTAAAACCCCGTGGCCCGGGAAAGATCGGCAAGCGTGATGGGATCGGTGCGTTGCGCGACGGCCCCGACGATGGTCAGGGCGCGTTCGACGGCGGCGACGCCGTCGGTGGAATTATCCTGAGTAGGGGTACGACTCATTGGAATGATAGGGGGGTGATTACGCGGTGGTTCCCGAGTCCGGATCGATCACCCGGCTGATGACGGGGAAATAGCGGTTGCCGTGCCCCTGGGCGAGCGCCGCGTCGAACCAGTGATCCACGTTGCGGGCTCCCAGCGCCTGTACGCCGGTCTGTTCTGCCAGCGCCAGCGCGTAGCGCAGGTCTTTGCGGGCGTAGTCCACAGGGAAGGCTTTTTCGGGAAAGTCTGCGGGCAGAATAGCCTTTAAGCCGTGGTTGCGCAACGCGAAGCTGTCCGCCGAACCGCGTGTGAAGGTCTCCAGCAGGACGCGCGGATCGACCCCCGAACGGCGTGCGATGGCGCGGGCTTCGGAGAGCGCCACCACCGTTTCGAAGAGCACCATGTTGTTCAGAATCTTGACGACCTGGCCGCTGCCCACCGGGCCGCAATGCGTGATTTCGTTGGCAAACGTGGAGACCAGCGGTTTGACGCGCGCGAACACGCCTTCATCGCCGCCGATCATGACCGACAGCGTGCCGGCTTCGGCCGCGGCGCGCGTGCGGGCGACGGGCGCATCGATGAAAACCGCGCCTTTGGCCGCAAATTCCCCGGCCAGTTCGCGCGTCACGTCGACGGGCGAGGTGCTCAGGTCCACGATCAACTGGCCGCTGCGCGCGTTCGCCAGCAGGCCATCGGCGCCGCGGGCAAGCTGCGCCACGACTTCGCCGGACGGCAGCGACAGGAACACCACGTCGCATTCGCGCATGATCTGCTGGGCGGTCGCCGCGGCGACGCTGTGTGCGGCCAGCCGTTGCAGGGGGGCGGGATCGTTGTCGCAGCCCAGCACGGGCACGCCGCCCTTGACGGCCAGATTGCGGCAGATGGGTTCGCCCATGACGCCCAGGCCGATGAAGCCGGCTCGTTGAAATTCAGGCATGAGGATAGTCTCCGATGAAGTGTTGGAGGGGCCGCGCCGGCGGCCCCGGATGATATTGGGGTAAGGGGCGGCCTACATGCCGAAATAGATTCCCTTGGATTGCTGATACAGGCGCAGTCCGCTCACGCCCTTTTCGCGCCCGATGCCGCTTTGCTTGAAGCCGCCGAAGGGCGTGGAAATGGAGAGCTGCTTGTACGTGTTGATCCAGACGCTGCCCGCCTCCAGGCGCCGGGCCACGCGCCAGGCGCGCCGGTAGTCCGCCGTCCAGACGCCGGAGGCCAGGCCATAGGCGCTGTCGTTGGCCTGATCGATCAGATCGTCTTCGTCATCGAACACCAGCGCGCACAGCACCGGTCCGAAGATCTCTTCGCGCACGACGTGCGCGTCCCGCGACAGGCCGCCGAGGATGGTGGGGCGGTAGAACGCGCCAGTCTCCAGCGCCTTGCCCTCTGGACGCGCGCCGCCCAGCAGCACTTCTGCGCCGTCGCGGCGTGCGCCATCGACCATGCCTTCGATCTTCTCGCGATGACCGAAGGACGCGATCGGGCCCATCTGCGCGCCGTCGGCGTCGGGCAGGTCGACCTTCAGGCGGCTGGCGCGCGCCACGAGCTTCTCGATGAAGGCCTGGGCGATGCTGCGCTGCACGTACAGCCGGGATCCGGCCACGCAGGACTGGCCACTGCCTTCGAAGATGCCGCCGATGACGCCGTCGATCGCGGCGTCCTGGTCGGCGTCTTCAAACACGATGTGCGGTGACTTGCCGCCCAGTTCCAGCGCCACGGGCATCAGCTTTTCCGCGGCGGCATGCGCGATGGCGCGGCCGCTGCCGGTGCCGCCCGTGAACGACACCATGCGCACGCCGGGGTGCTCGACCAGACGCCGCCCCACGGTGGCGCCCAGGCCGGTCACCACATTCAGGATGCCCGGCGGCAGGCCGGCCTCGAGGGCAATGCGGCCCAGCGCCAGCGCCGGCGACGAGGTGACCTCGGAAGGCTTGAGGATCACGGCGTTGCCCGCGGCCAGCGCGGGCGCCACCTTCTGCGCTTCCATCGTGAGCGGCGAGTTCCACGGCGTGATCGCCACGACCACGCCGTAGGGGTCGTAGTGCGTCATGGACAGATAGTTGCCGCGTGCGGGCGTGACCTCTGCGCCCAGCGTTTCGCACACGCCGGCGTAGTAGCGGAACGTGGCCGCCGCGCTGGAGACCTGCGCCTTGCACTCGGCCCACACCTTGCCGTTCTCGATCATCTGCAACTGCGCAAGCAGCGGCGCGTTCTGGTCCATGCCGTCGGCGATGCGGCGCAGGATCGCGGCGCGCTGGTGCGACAGCATGTCGCGCCATGCCGGTTGACGCTGTGCGTGCCAGGCGGCTTGAACCGCCTGGTCGACCTGCGTATCCGACGCCGCGCTGATCCGGTAGTTGCGGGCGCCGGTGGCGGGGTTGATGGATTCGAAGGCGGCGGCGTCCTGCGCGATCCATTCGCCGCCGATCAGCATGGGTTTAAGGGTTTCCGATGATTCGGACATGAAGTGTCGTTCCTCTCTTGATGGCTCTGTTTCGCGCCGGCGGCAAGCGGCCGGCGCGCATTTATTCGTTGACAGCCCGGGTTTGAAAAAATATAAAATAGAATAAGCGTTCTGCACAATGGAACGACAAGAATAAACCAAACTTTCAATCGATGACAAGAGGAGACCTACCCATGCAACGCAATTGGCTGCGTGCGCTGGCCTGTGCCGCGACGCTGTTCACGGCGGCGGCGCACGCCGATACCTACCCTTCGAAACCCGTGTCAATGGTCGTGCCGTATCCGGCCGGCGGCGCCACCGACGTGGTCGCGCGCGCCGTGGCCGAACGGCTCACGCAGTCGTGGGGACAATCGGTCATCGTTGAAAATCGCGCCGGCGCCGGCACCACGATCGGCGCAAGTTCCGTGGCCCGCGCGCGCGGCGACGGCTACACGCTGTTCATGACGACATCGGCGCATACGATCAGCGGCCACCTCTACAGCAAGCTCAGCTACGACCCCGTCAAGGACTTCGCGCCGATCACGCTGGTGACCAAGGTGCCGCTGGTGCTGGTGGTCAACCCCGCCATCCCGGCAAAGACGCTGCCGGAATTCCTGACGTACCTGAAGCAGAACGGCGGCTCGGTGAACTTTGCCTCGCCGGGCAACGGCACGGCACAGCACCTGAGCGGCGAGCTCTTCAAGATCGCCACGAAATCGACCATCACGCACGTGCCGTACCGGGGCGACGCGCCGGCCTTCACGGACCTGGCGGGCGGGCAGGTGCAGATGATGCTCGCCACCATCACATCGGCGCTGCCGCTGATCGAGTCCGGCAAGCTGCGTGCGCTGGCTGTCGCCAACGGCAAGCGGGTGCAGGCGTTGCGCGACGTGCCGACGTTCGCCGAGGCGGGCATGCCCGGCTTCGAGGCCGCGACCTGGTTCGGCATCCTGGCGCCCGCCTCCATGCCGCAGGAACAGGCGCAGCGCATCTATGAAGACGTGTCGAAGATCGTCGCGACGCCCGAAATGCAGACCCGCATCGAAGGGCTGGGCGGCGAAGTCGTCAACAGCACGCCCAAGGCGTTCGCCGCCTTCATGCAGCAGGAAGAGGAGAAGTGGGGCCAGGCCGTCAAGGCTTCCGGCGCCGTCGCAGCGCAGTAGACACCAACGCAGTCCGCAGCCGCGCGCCAACGCAGCGCCCGGCGCGGATCCATGCAATCACGGAGGAGACACATCATGACAGTTGCAAAATGGCTGGCAGCAGGCGCGTTCGCCTGGTGCGCCGCAGTGCCGGCAGTGGCAAGCGCGGTCGACTATCCCAACGCCCCGGTCAAGTTCGTCGTGGGCTTCAGCCCCGGCAGCACGATCGACATCGTGGCGCGCATCGTCGGCGACGCGCTCGCCACCCGTATGGGCCAGACGTTCGTGGTCGAAAACCGGACGGGCGCGAACGGCATGATCGCCGCCCGCATGGTGGCGCAGTCCAAGCCCGACGGCTACACGATCCTGGTCAGCAATTCCAGCTCGATCACCGTCAATCCCTTGCTCTACAAGGATCTGCAGTACCACCCGCTGAAGGACTTCGAGCCGGTGACGACCGTGGTGTCCGTGCCTTTCATCCTGACCATCAACGCCGAGAATCCGCGCGTGGCCGGCGTGAAGGACGTCAAGTCGCTGGTCGACCTGGCGCGCCGCAATCCCAACACGGTCAGCTACGGGTCGGCCGGCAACGGCAACCTGATGCACCTGGCCGGCGCGCAGCTGGCCACGATGTCGGACGTGCAGATGCTGCACGTGCCGTACCGCGGGGCCGCGCCGATGGAGGCGGGGCTGCTCTCCAAGGAAGTCGATTTCGGCTTTGACACGCTGTCCGGCGTGCCGCTCATCAAGGCGGGCAAGCTGAAGGCGTTGGCCGTATCCACCGCGCAGCGCTGGCACGACCTGCCGGATGTGCCCGCCGTGGCCGAGCTGGGCTACCCGGACTTCGACATCTCGTTCTGGGTGGGCGTGTTTGCGCCGGCGGGCACGCCGCCCGCCATCGTGGACCGCCTTAACCGCGAGATCGCCGCAGCGGCCAAGGATCCCGCGGTGCGCGCGCGGCTTGCGGCGCAAGGCAATCCCTCGACGCAATCGCCCAAGGAGTTCCGGCAAAAGATCGCCGACGAACTCAAGCAGAACGAGACGCTCATCAAGCGCGCAAACATCAAGATCGACTGAACCGCGGCGGCGGTGGCCGTGCGGGCAACTGGCAGGAAGGAGCACAAGGTGTCCTGGGAAAAAGAACTGCAGGAATTGGCGCTGCGCAAGGAACTGGCGGCGCGCATGGGGGGCGAGGCGAAGGTGCGCCGGCACCGCGAGAACGGCAAACTGCCGGTGCGCGAGCGGATCGACAAAATGGTCGACCCGGCGTCATTCCGGGAAGTGGGGGCGCTGGCGGGCAGCGGCGACTATGACGCGCAGGGGCGCCTGACGGACTTCACGCCATCGAACCTGCTGATCGGGCGCGCCAAGGTGCAGGGCAGGCCTGTCGTTGTCGCGGCCGACGACTTCACCGTGCGCGGTGGCGCCAACGACGGGGCGGTCGGCGACAAGCTGGTGGAATCCGAGCGCATGGCGCAGGACCTGCGCGTGCCGCTCATCCGGCTGGTTGACGGCACGGGCGGCGGCGGCTCGGTGCGAAACATCGAGATCAAGGGCCACACGCTGCTGCCCAAACTGCGCATGTGGCCGCTGATGGCGCAGAACCTAGCGACAGTGCCCGTCGCGTCGCTGGCGCTGGGATCGGTGGCCGGCCTGGGCGCGGCGCGCGTGGCGGCCAGCCACTACTCGGTCATGGTGCGCGACACATCGCAGCTCTTCATCGCGGGTCCGCCCGTGGTCGCCCGCATCGGCCAGAACCTGGACAAGAACGAGCTGGGCGGCAGCGACATCCATACCCGCAACGGCGTGGTGGACGACGAGGCGGAATCCGAAGAAGACGCCTTCGCACGGGTGCGCCGCTTTCTTTCGTACCTGCCGCGTTCGGTGCACGAGCTGCCGCCGCGCGCGGCCGAGCCTGGCCGTGCGGGCGCTCAGGACTGGCTGCGGGACGCCATTCCGGCCGACACGCGAGCCGTGTACAAGATGCGGCCGATCCTTGAGGCGCTGGTCGACGAGGGGTCGTTCATGGAGATCGGCAAACGCTGGGGCCGCGCCGTCATCACCGGACTGGGCCGCATCGATGGCTGGCCGGTGGCGGTGTTTGGCAGTGACCCCTATCACTACGGTGGCGGATGGGACGGCCCGGCCGCCGAAAAATTCACCCGCTTGCTGGACCTGGCCGAAACGTTCCATCTGCCCGTCGTCAACCTGGTCGACGTGCCCGGGTTCCAGATCGGGCTGAACGCCGAGAAGGCCGGCGCCATGCGCTACGGCGTGCGTGCGCTGACGGCCGTCGCGCAATCCACGGTGCCGTGGTGCTCAATCATCGTGCGCAAGGCGTTTGGCGTGGCGGCGGGCGGGCACCAGAGCGCGGGCCGCTTCAACTTCCGCTACGCATGGCCGTCGGCGCAGTGGGGTTCCCTGCCGGTGGAAGGCGGACTGGAGGTTGCCTACAAGGCCGAGATCGAGGCCGCCGAGGACCCGCAGGCCAAGATGCGCGAGATCGAAGCGCGCGTCCGCAGCCTGACCTCGCCCTTCCGCAGCGCCGAAGCCTTCGTCGTGGAAGACATCATCGATCCCGCCGCCACCCGTCAGGCGCTGGAGGAATTTGTGGAGCTGGTGGCGCCGCTGCGCGAACCCGGCCCGCGCGCCTTCGGTTACCGACCGTGACGCCGCGCCAGGAGCCCAACATGAAACGAGTCATCGTGGCCAATCGGGGCGCCGTCGCCCGGCGCGTCATCCGCGCCTTGCGCGCCCTGGGCATCGAATCGGTCGCCGTCTATTCCGAGGCCGACCGTGATTTGCCTTATCTGTCCGAAGCGGACCTGACCGTCCCGATCGGCGCATCGCCCGCCACGCAGAGCTACCTGAACCAGGAAACGCTGCTGCGCGTGGCGCGTGAATGCGGTGCGGATGCGCTGCACCCCGGTTATGGCTTCCTGTCCGAGAACGCGGCGTTTGCCGACGCCGTGGAGCAGGCTGGCCTGATCTTCGTCGGCCCGTCGCCGCGCTGGATCCGGATGCTGGGACACAAGACCCAGGCGCGCGACGCCATGCGGGCGCTGGGCATGCCGATGGCGCCGAGCAGCGCCGTGCTGGGCGACGACCTTGCGGCGCTGCGCCGCGCCGCCGAGGACCTCGGGTACCCGGTGCTGATCAAGCCGGCGTCGGGCGGTGGCGGCATCGGGATGCTGGCGCTGGAGGGGCCGCAAGATGCCGAAGCGCAATGGACGCGCGCGCGGCAGATCGCCGAACGCAGTTTCGGCGGCTCTGAGCTGTACCTGGAAAAGCTGCTGCGCGACCCGCGCCACGTCGAGTTCCAGTTCCTGGCCGACCGCCACGGGCAGGTGCGCTGCCTGTACGAACGCGACTGCTCCACGCAGCGCCGCCACCAGAAGGTGCTGGAGGAAGCGCCGGCGCCTGCGCTGCCGCGTGCGGCGGTCGAGGCGATGGGCGCGCGGCTGGAGACCATGCTGGCGGGGATGGGCTACGACGTGATCGGCACGGTGGAGATGCTGTACACGCCAGATTCCGGCTTTTCGTTTCTTGAAATAAACACCCGCCTGCAGGTCGAGCACGCCGTGACCGAAGCGGTGACCGGCGTGGATCTGGTGGCGGCGCAACTCAGGCTGGCGGGCGGCGAGCGCATGCAGGACGTGCTGCCGGTGGTGCCGCCGCTCAGTGGCCACGCCATCGAGGCGCGCGTGTATGCCGAAGACCCGGTGCGTTTTCTGCCATCGCCCGGCCCGCTGCGCGTGTTCCTGCCGCCCGAGATGCGCGGCGTGCGCATCGAGACCGGCTACGCGGAGGGCTGCCGCGTATCGAGCCACTATGACCCGATGCTGGCGAAGGTGATCGCGCATGCCGCGACGCGCGAAGCAGCGCTGGATCTGCTGGCGGCCGCGCTGGCGCAGTTCCGCGTCGAAGGCGTCAAGACCAACATTCCTTTTGTGCGCCGGGTGCTGGAAGACCCGGCTTTCCGCGCGGGGCAGGTCAGCACCGGGCTGGTGGCACGCATGCTTGAAGAGGCCCAGTCGCAGGCCGCGTAGATCCCTCGCAGTTGTCATACCGAAACATTCATACCGATCACGATCAGGAGCAGGCAATGTTCAAAGTGGAAACCCCCGTGGTGGGCCGTGTGGTCGCCGTCACCGTCAGCCCCGGCCAGCGCGTCGAGGCGGGCGATAGCGTCGCCAAGGTCGAATCGATGAAGATGGAAATCCCCGTGGAAGCGGAGCGCGCGGGCGTGGTGGCGCGCGTGCTTGTCAACGAGGGCGACGAGGTGGACGAAGGCCAGGCCGTGGTCGAACTGGAGTGACACGGTCATGCTGATCCATACGGAACGCAGGGAAGCGGGGCGCGTCGCGTTGCTGACGTTGCGCAATCCGCCGGTCAACAGCCTGAGCGCGGCGCTGCGCACCGAGTTGCACGCAGCCATCGACGCCGCGCTGGCCGACGAGGCGGTGCGCGCGCTGGTGCTGGCGGGCGATGGCGATTTCTTCTGCTGCGGCGCGGAGATCCGCGAGTTCAACACGCCGCTGCCGGCGCGTGAGCCGACGCTGCGGTCGCTCATTGCGCAGATTGAGGGCGCGGCCAAGCCCGTGGTGGCGGCGATTCATGGCGCGGCGCTCGGCGGGGGGCTGGAGCTGGCACTGGGCTGCCACTACCGCGTGGCGCAGGCTGGCGCGTCGTTGGGGCTGCCCGAAGTGAAGCTGGGCGTGCTGCCGGGCGGGGGCGGCACGCAGCGCCTGCCGCGACTCGTGGGCGTTGAACGGGCGCTGTCCATGATCGGCGGCGGGGATCCGGTCGACGCCCAGCTGGCGGCGGCGTGGGGACTGGTCGACCGGGTGTTCGCGGGGGATCTGATCGAACAGGTGTCGGCCTACGCGTTGGCTGTCGCGGACGCACCGCTGGCCACGCGCATCGTGGGTGCACGGCCGGTGGCAACACCCGCCGATCCCGGCGTCTACGAACGCGCCCGCCAGGAAGCGGCGCGGCGCTTCCGAGGCTGCGTGGCGCCGCTCGCCTGCGTGGATTGCGTGGAATACGCCGCGCGTTCAACGCTGAATGAAGGGCTGGCGTACGAGCGTGAACGCTTTCTGGAACTGGTGAATGGACCGCAGTCCAAGGCGCAGCGGCATCTGTTCTTTGCCGAGCGCGCCGCGGTGAAGTTGCCGCCCGAATGGCGCGCCCAGGCGCCGATCGATACGGTGGGCGTAGTGGGCGCGGGCACGATGGGCGGCGGCATCGCCATGAGTCTTGCCAACGCGGGACTGGACGTGGTGCTGGTCGAACGCGACTCGCAGGCGCTGGCGCGCGGGTGGGATGTGATCACGAAGAACTATGCCGCTTCTGCTGCCAAGGGCAAGCTGAGCGCCGCGCAGGTCGAGGAGCGCCAGGCGCGCATCCGCACCAGCCTGCACCTGGACGATCTGCGCGATGCAGATCTGGTCATCGAGGCCGCCTTCGAGGACATGGCCGTCAAGCGCGAGATCTTTCAGGCGCTGGACCGCGTCTGCAAATCCTCCGCGATCCTGGCGTCGAACACGTCGCGGCTGGATATCGACGAGATCGCCGCATTCACGGGACGTTCCGCGCAGGTGCTGGGCATGCACTTCTTCAGTCCCGCGAACGTCATGCGGCTGCTCGAGGTGGTGAAGGGCCGCGAAACCGATGGCAACGTCGTCGCCGCCGTGTTCCGGCTGGCGCGCAAGATGGGCAAGCTGCCGGTGCTGGTCGGCGTGTGCGACGGGTTCGTCGGCAATCGCATGGTCAGCCCGTACACGCGCGAGGCTCACTTCCTGCTCGAAGAGGGCGCGACGCCGGCGCAAGTGGACGGCGCGCTGCAGCGTTTCGGGCTGGCGATGGGACCGCTGCGCATGGCCGACATGGCGGGGCTGGACATCAGTTGGGCATTCCGCAAGCGCATGGCCCCCACGCGGCAGGCGCACCTGCGCTATTCGCGCGTGGCCGACCACCTGTGCGAGCAAGGCCGCTTCGGACAGAAGACGGGCAGTGGCTTTTACCGCTACGAGGCCGGCAGCCGCACGCCGCTGGAAGACCCCGATGTGCTGGCGCTGATCGAGACCTGCGCTCGCGAAGACGGCATTGCGCGACGTGTTGTTTCGGACGAAGAGATCGTGCAGCGCACGATGTATGCGCTGGTCAACGAAGGCGCGCGCATCCTGGAAGGGGGCATTGCGCGCCGTGCATCGGACATCGATGTCATCTACGTGAACGGTTACGGATTTCCGGTGCACCGGGGCGGTCCCTTGTTCTATGCCGAGCAGCAGGGGCTGGCGCAGGTGCTGGCGACGATCCGGCAGTTTCACGCGGCGCACGGCGAACTCTGGCGTCCCGCGCCTTTGCTGGAACGGCTGGTCGCACAGGGTCAAACCTTCGCGGACTTGTAATGAACAGGGGCGCCGTGGATGCGTCCCGCAGAAGAATCAGGAGACAGGGCAATGCAGAGGGAAATGGAGGGCGCCGCGCCAAGCGGGCCGCAGGAACAGTATTTTTCGAATCTCTCCGAGGGCCGCTTCCGGATCCAGCGTTGCGGGGCCTGCGGCGCGCATCAGTTCTTTCCGCGGGTGCTGTGCATGCACTGCGGCGCGCAGGATCTGGCATGGATCGAGCCGTCGGGCGCCGGCACGGTCTATTCGTTCAGCATCGTGCGGCGCAAGCCCGATGCGGGCGGCGACTACAACGTGGCGCTGGTCGATCTGCAGGAGGGTGTGCGGATGATGAGCCGCATCGACGGCGTTGCGCCGGAGGGCCTGCGCATCGGCATGCCGGTCCGGGCGCGCGTGCTGCGCGGCGAGGGGCAGCCGCTGATGGTGTTCGTTCCGGCGGAGGTCGCATGATGTCGTTGGAATCGTTGCGCGGACAGGTCGCCATCGCGGGGGTGGGACATGCTTGCCTGGGCGAAGCCCACGGGTTTACTGAAATGGAAGTGCTGGCGCAGGCCGCTGCACGCGCGGTCGCGGATGCGGGCCTGACCATGCGCGACATCGACGGCCTGGCGACGTGCAGCTCGTCGGCCACGATGTGGAGCATGCCGGTCGCCGAGTATCTGGGCCTCAAGCCGCGCTACATCGAGGCCACGATGCTGGGCGGCTCCAGCTTCGTCTCGCACCTGCTGCCGTCGGTGATGGCGCTGGTGTCGGGGCAGTGCAATGCGGTCCTGGTCTGCTACGGCAGCACGCAGAAGACGGCGGTGTTCGGCCGCAAGGAGGGCGTCAAGGCGCGCACGCTGTTGGACCCGCAGCCGTTCGAGTACCCGTACTCGCCCCTGTCGCCTATGACCTCCTACGCGCTGGCGGCCGCCCGGCACATGCACCAGTACGGCACGACGCGCGAGCAGCTTGCCGAAGTGGCGGTGGCGGCACGAGCCTGGGCACGGCTCAACCCGGAGGCGGCGATGCGAGACCCCCTGTCGATCGCGGACGTGCTGGCGTCCCGTCCGGTGTCCGATCCCCTGACCGTGCGCGACTGCTGCCTGGTCAGCGACGGCGGCGGCGCCTACGTGATGGTCCGCGCGGACCGCGCGCGCCAGTTGAAGCAGCCCCCCGTTTATGTGCTGGGCAGCGCGACTGCGGTGTGGAACCGGCAGATTTCGTCCATGGAGGACCTGACCGTCACCGCGGCTGCTGAGTCGGGCAAGCGCGCGCTGGCGATGGCGGGCCTGACGGTGGCCGACGTGGACGTGGCCGAGCTGTATGACGCCTTCACGATCAACACGCTGCTGTTCCTGGAAGACCTGGGCTTCTGCAAGAAGGGCGAGGGCGGAGCGTTCGTGCAGGGCGGGGCGATTGCGCCCGGCGGCCGGTTGCCGGTCAACACCAATGGCGGCGGACTGTCGTGCGTGCATCCCGGCATGTACGGCATCTTCCTGGTGATAGAGGCCGTGCGCCAGCTTCGGGCGCAGGCGGGCGAGCGGCAGGTGCAAGGCGCCGACATCGCGCTGGTGCACGGGAACGGCGGCACGCTGTCCAGCCAGTCCACCGCCGTTCTCGGCGGCCCGGCCACGCACTGAGATTGCAGGAGAAAGATCCATGCTGGACAAGACAGTTGATTCCCTGGCGGCCGCGGTGGCGGGCGTGCAGGACGGGGCGGTGATCCTGATCGGCGGCTTCGGCGCCTCTGGCGTGCCGACCGAACTAGTCTGCGCGCTGCTGGACCAGGGCGCGCGCGAGCTGACCATCGTCAACAACAACGCGGGCAACGGCGAGCGCGGGCTCAGCGAGCTGGTGCAGGCGGGCCGGGTGCGCAAGATGATCTGCTCGTTCGCGCGCTCGTCCGACCGCAAGAACCCGAACGCCGCGGCCTTCGCGGATGCATACCGGGCCGGCAAGGTCGAGCTTGAATGCGTGCCGCAGGGCACGATGGCCGAACGCATGCGCGCGGCGGGCGCTGGGCTGGGCCCATTCTTCACGCCCACGGCCTTCGGCACTCCGCTCGCGCGGGGCAAGGAAACGCGCGTCATCGACGGCGTGGGCTACGTGCTGGAGTCGCCGCTCAAGGGCGACTATGCATTCGTCAAGGCGCGCACGGCGGATCGTTGGGGCAACCTGGTGTACCGCTACGCGGGCCGCAATTTCGCGCCGGTCATGTGCATGGCCGCCGCCACGACGGTGGCGCAGGTGGACGAGATCGTGGACCTGGGCGGCATCCCGCCGGAACACGTGATGACGCCGGGCATCTTCGTCAAACGGGTGGTGCAAGTGGGAGCGGGTCATGGGCTATGAAAAACTCAGCCGGCGCGATATTGCGCGCCTGGTGGCGTCGGACATCGAGGACGGCGCCTACGTCAATCTGGGCATCGGCATTCCGACGCAGGTCTCGGCCTTTCTGCCGCCGGGCCGGGACGTAATCCTGCACACCGAGAACGGGATCGTCGGGATGGGACCAGGCGATCCCGGCGAGCCGCTGGACCTGGACCTCATCAACGCCAGCAAGGAGGCAGTGACCCTGTTGCCGGGCGCGTCCATCACGGACCACGTGGTGTCGTTCGCCATGATGCGCGGCGGCCATCTGGACCTTACGGTGCTGGGCGCGTTCCAGGTGTCGGAAAAAGGCGACCTCGCCAACTGGGACACGGGCGCGGCCGACACCATACCGGCGGTTGGCGGGGCCATGGATCTCGTGGCCGGGGCGCGCCAGGTCTACATCGCGATGGAGCACATCACCAAGGATGGGCAGCCCAAGATCGTGCGCGAATGCACCTTCCCGCTGACCGGCGCCGGGGTCGTGGACCGCATCTATACGGACCTGGCCATCCTGGACGTGACGCCAGCAGGCATGCAGGTCAGGGCGATGGTGGCGGGGTTGACGTTCGGCGAACTGCAGGCCCTCACCGGCTGCCCGCTCGCGCTGGATCCCGGCTGGCAGACGCTCTCGGTGCGATAGCGGACCGTCCGCCGCGTCGGCAGGCAGCGCCGGCAGACAACGGCGCCGGCGGTCAGCAGCGCCGCCAATATAGCAATTCCCCTGATTTTCCCGTGTTGACACGGCCAGTTTTCAATCCTTAGAATGTTCTTACAGAAAGAATAAGCGTTCTGCATATAAGAACGCGTCAAAAGGGAAGAGACAATGCAAACCCAAGCCATGCCCGCGCGCAACGCGGGCGGCGCGCAGCTTGCGCAGCGTTTTCGTGACAGCGCGCTGTCGTTTTCGCGGCCGCGCCAGGTCGACATGGATCTGCTGGTCCGGTTCGGCGCCCATCCGGTCCTCGTGCGCATCCGAGACGGACGCGTCACGGCTGCCGAAGTCCCCGCGGCCCCGCTGCCTTCGTGCGACGTCGCCATGCAGGCCTCGGAAGCCGCCTGGTCGCGTTTCTGGCAGGCCGTGCCGGACGCCGGCTGGCACGACATCTTTGCGCTCGCCAAGCGCGGCGAATTGCGCATCGACGGCAATCTCCAGCCGTTGATGGCGCATCTGCAGTTCGTCAAGGACCTGCTGGCCTCGGCGCGGGAGGAGCAGGCATGAGCGCGGCACTGGAACCCATCGTCGGCCGCTATGTGTCGTTCGACATCGCCGGCCGGCGCTGCCGCGTCTATTTCGAGGAAGCGGGCGAAGGCATACCGCTGGTGTGCCTGCACACCGCCGGCGCCGATGGCCGTCAGTACCGGCACATCATGTGCGACCCGGACATCACCTCGCGCTATCGCGTCATTGCGCTCGACCTGCCGTGGCACGGCAAGTCGTATCCGCCCGAAGGCTGGCAGGACGAGGAATACCGGCTTTCCACGGACCTGTACGTCGAGACCGTGATGGCCTTCTGCCGCGCGCTGGCGCTGGACCGGCCGGCGCTCATCGGCTGCTCGATCGGCGGGCGCATCGTGCTGCAGCTCGCGCATCTGCATTCCCGTGATTTCCGTGCGCTGATCGGCGTCGAAGCCGCCGATCACCAGGCGCCCTGGTACGACACGTCATGGCTGCATCGCGGCGACGTGCATGGCGGCGAGGTGTGCGCGGCGCTGGTGTCCGGGCTGGTCGCGCCCCAGTCGCCCGCCGTGCATCGCCACGAAACGCTGTGGCAATACATGCAGGGCGGTCCCGGCGTGTTTCGCGGCGACCTGCACTTCTACCGCGTGGACAGCGACCTGCGCGGGCGCCTGGATGGCATCCGCACCGACCTGTGTCCGCTCTACCTGCTGACAGGCGAATACGACTTCTCCTGCACGCCGGAAGACACCCTGCGCACCGCCGCCAGCATCCCCGGCGCGCAGCTGACCATCATGCGCGAATTGGGACATTTCCCGATGAGCGAAAACCCCGAGCAGTTCCGCGGCTACGTGCTGCCGGTGCTGGACGCCATCGCCCGCCAATAGAGCAGGCATTACCGACGGGCCGCTGGGGCCCGCATCCTCAGGAGACAACATGCGTTATCCGATCATCCTGGCCGGCGCTTTCGCGCTGGCCGCCGCAATACCGGCCCACGCGCAGGAAACGCTGAAGCTCGGCGCGCTGGTCACCCTGTCCGGCGCGGGCGCCGCCTGGGGGCAGGGCATGAAGAACGCCGCGGAGGTCGCGGCCGATCAGGTGAACGAGGCGGGCGGTCTGGAAGTGGGCGGCAAGAAGTACCGCGTGCAGGTCGTGGCCTATGACGACAAGTACCAGGCGAACGAGGCCGTCACGGTGGCGAACCGCCTGGTGTTCGAGGACAAGGTGCGCTACGTGATCGGTCCGGTGGGCTCCGCGCCGGTGCTGGCGATCCAGCCGATGACCGAGAAGAACAAGGTCATCCTGTTGACGCTCGGCTTCACCTCCAAGGCGCTGGCCGCCGACAAGCCCTACACCTTCCGCCCCAACGTCACGACCGCCGAAGTCTCGCAGCCGCAGATCGACTGGCTGGTCAAGGCGCAAGGCCTGCGCAAGGTTGGCGCGCTGTTTCCCAACGACGAGACCGGCCAGCAGATCGCGCTGGACCTGGAGGCCGCCTACAAGAAGGCGGGCGCGGCGCTGGCCACCAAGGAGTTCTTCGAGCGCGACCGCGTCGACTTCGTGCCCCTGCTGACCCGCATGATGGCGCGCGGCATCGACGCCATCGAGCTGGACGGCAATTCCCCCACCACGGCGGGCCTCATCGTCAAGCAGGCGCGCGAACTGGGCTTCGAGGGCAAGATCGTGCGCACGGGCGGTCCGGCCACGCAGGAGATCGTCAACGTGGCGGGCAAGCAGGCGACCGAAGGCATTCTGGTCCACACGCCGATCGATCCGGACCTGCCCGCCACGCAGGCCTACGCCAAGCGCTACGCGGCCAAGTACAAGCACGCGATGAACGGCTTCAGCCCGGCGTTCTATGACGGCACCAACATGCTGTTCGAGGCCATGCGCCGCGCGGGCACGGTGGAAAACACCGAGCGGGTGCGCATCGAACTCGAGAAGCTGGACGGCTTTGAAGGCTCGCTGGGCAAGCTGAGCTGGACCGGCCAGGCCATGTACGGCATCAATCACCAACTCAATGCGCCGTTCTACGTGGCCGAGGTGAAGGATGGCCGCGAGGTCATCCGCGCCCGCTGCACGGTCGAGGGTTGCCGCTAGCGCGGCGGGGGACACGACGTGGATTGGAGCATTCTGCTGGCGCAGGCCACGATCAACGGCTTGATCGTGGGACTGCTGTACCTGCTGATGGCGGTGGGCTTCACGCTGGTGTTCGGCGTGATGCGCATGGTGAATTTCGCGCACGGCGAGTTCTACATGCTGGGCGCGTTCGGCGCGTACTACCTGACCACCCAGGCGGGGCTGACCTTTCTGCCGGCCGTGGCGCTCACCTTCGCGCTGGCGGTCGCCGGGGGCGCGGTGCTGGAATGGGGTGTGCTCAAGCCGTTCCGGCGCGACGAATTGAACGGCATGATCGCCACCATCGGCCTGGCGATGATCCTGCAGAACCTCGCGCTGATGTTCTTCGGACCGGACCCGCTGTCCATGCCGGCCGTCGCCCAGGGCACGGCGCGCATGGGCAAGCTGGTCGTGCCGCTGTCGCGCGTGTACGTGGTGCTGTTCGCGCTGCTGGCGCTGGCATTGCTGTACGGCTTTCTGAAGCATTCGCGGCCCGGGCGCGCGCTGCGCGCGGTGGTCGAGGACTTCGAGATCGCCGCGATCCAGGGCATTCGCTCGCGCATCTACTACCCGCTTGGCTTCGGCCTGGGCGTGGGGCTGGCGGCCGTGGCAGGCGCATTGATGGCGCCGCTATTCTCGGTGTCGCCCTTCGTGGGCGCCACGCCGCTGCTCAAGGCGTTCATCGTGGTGATCCTGGGCGGACTGGGCAGCATTCCGGGCGCCGCGGTAGCGGGGCTGGCGCTGGGGCTGGCGGAAAGCTACGGCAGCCTGCTGTTCGAAAGCAGCACCGCCGACATGCTCATCTTCGCCATCGTGATCGTCATGCTGGTCGTGCGGCCCAAGGGGCTGCTGGGCCGGGGGGAGGCATAAGCCATGACCGTACTTTCGCTTGAAGCCGGCATGGCGCGCCCCGCGCCCGTGCAATGGCTGTTGTGGCTGGCCCTGGCGGCCGCCGCCGTGACGCCGTGGTTTGCCGGGCCATTCGTGCAGCACCTGGCCGTACTGACCTGCCTGAACGTGCTCATCGTCAACGGCCTGGCGCTGATCGCGCGCTGCGGCCAGCTGTCGCTGGGCCACGCCGCGTTCGTCGCGGTGGGCGCCTACGGCTCGGTGCTGGCGGCGCGTCATCTGGGCTGGGGCTTTCTGCCGGCCACGCTGGCGGGCGTTGCCATCACCGCCGCCGTCGCGCTGGCGCTGGGCGCAATCATCCTGCGCCTGAAGGGCGTGTACTTCGTGCTGGTGACGTTTGCCTTCGGCGAGCTGGTTCGCCTGGCGCTGCTGGACGGCGCGTCCTGGTCGGGCGGCGCCAACGGGATCGCGGGCATCCTGCCGGCCGAACTGGCGGGCTGGGTGTTCGACAGCCGTGCCAGCTTCTACGGTCTGGCGCTCGCCGTGGCGCTGGGGTCCGTGGCGCTGCTGGCCGCCGTAGCCAGGCGTCCATTCGGCCATGCCATCGACGCGGTGGCCGAGAACCCCGCGCTGGCTGAGTCCACGGGCCTGTCCGTGCAGCGCATCCAGCTCTGCGCCTTCGTAGGCGGCTGCGCGCTGGCGGCGGCCGGCGGCGCCTTGCAGGCGCGCTACGTGGGCTATGTCTCGCCGGAATCGTTCAACGCCAGCATCTCGATCAGCTTCATCATCATGCTGGTCATCGGCGGCCGGCGTTCGGTTTGGGGCGGGCTGATCGGCGCCATGGTGCTGACGCCGCTGCCGGAACTGTTCCGCGGAGCGGTCCAGACGCAGCACATCTTTTACGGCGCGGCGCTGATCCTGATCCTGCGCTTTCTACCCGCGGGCCTGGCGGGCCTGCCCGGACCCTGGCAAGCGCGCCGCCGCAAGGAGTCACAATGAACCAGCCTTTATTGCAGGTGACGGGCCTGTCCCGCAGCTTCGGGGGGCTGGCGGCCTTGCGCGGGCTGACGTTCTCCATCGCCAGCGGCGAGATCGTGGGCCTGATAGGTCCGAACGGCGCCGGCAAGACCACAGCCTTCAACGTCATCAGCGGCGCCATGCCGCCCAGCGCCGGCACGGTGCAATTCGACGGCCGCGACATCTCGGGCGCGCCGCCCAGCCGTGTCGTCGTGCATGGGCTGGCCCGCACGTTCCAGTCCACGTCCACCTATCCCGGCGTGACGGTGGCCGAGAACATCCATCGCGGCATGCTGTCGCGGGTCAGGCATTCGTGGCTGCGGCGGCTGGCCGGCCGCAGCGAAGACCTGCTGTCGGCCGACGAAGTCGCCCGCGAGGTCGATCGCCTGCTCACGCTGCTGGATCTGCAGGCCTGGCGCGACGCGCCGGCCGGATCGCTGGCCTACGGCCTGCAGAAGAAACTGGGCATCGCCGTCGCGCTGGCCTGCCGGCCGCGCATGCTGCTGCTGGACGAGCCGGCCGCCGGACTGAACCATGAAGAATGCAACGAGCTTGACCGTCTGCTGCGGCGGCTGCGGGACGAGGAGGGGCTGACGATGCTGCTGGTCGAACACCACATGGCGTTGGTCATGGAGCTGTGCCATCGCATCGTCGTGCTGGTCCAGGGCGAGAAGATCGCCGAGGGCACTCCGCAGGCCATCCGCGACAACCCCGCCGTGATCGAAGCCTATCTGGGAGCGCCCGACTATGCCCATGCTTGAAGTCCAGGATCTGAATGTGCGGTACGGGCAGTTGGAGGCGGTGCGCGGCGTCAGCTTCAACGTCGAACAGGGCGAGATCGTCGCGCTGGTCGGCTCGAACGGCGCCGGCAAGAGTTCCACGCTCAAGGCGTTGATCGGCCTGGCGCCGGTGGCAGGCGGCCGCGTGCGCTTCGAAGGGCGCGACATTTCCCGGCTGGGGTCGGCCGCGCGCGTGTCGGCGGGCCTGGCTCTGTCGCCGGAAGGGCGGCGCCTGTTCGGCCGGATGACCGTGCTGGACAATCTGCTGGCGGGCGCGCATGCGGTGGGTTCGCGTGCCGGCGTGCGGGCGCAGTTGGACGAGATCTACGCGCTCTTTCCGCGGGTGCAGGAGCGGCGCGCGCAGCTTGCGGGCTCGCTATCGGGTGGCGAACAGCAGATGGTGGCCATCGGTCGTGCGATGATGGCGCAACCCCGTCTGCTGATGCTGGACGAGCCGTCGCTGGGCATTGCGCCCAAGATCGTGGCCGAGATCGCGGGCGCCATCCAGCGCATCAATCGCGACAGCGGCATCGCCATCGTGCTGGTGGAACAGAACGCGCGGCTGGCGCTGCGCCTGGCGCATCAGGCCTACGCGTTCGAGCATGGGGAGGTGGTGCGCAGCGGCAAAGGGGCCGAGTTGCTGGCGGATCCCTTCGTGCAGAAGGCCTACCTTGGAGTCTGAAATGAGTGCGGCGATGAATGGGGCAAGCGCTGTGGCGGCGCCAGGCGCGCTACCCGAGTACGAGATCTACGCCGTCCGCTACGCAAGCATGGCGCGCCAGCGCCGCGACAACTTCCTGGGCGGTGATCCCCACGACGGCGATATGCCCATGGATTTCTTCGTGTGGCTGGTGCGCGGCGCGGGCCGCGTGGTGCTGGTCGACACGGGCTTCAACGCCGGCATGGCGCGCCGGCGCCAGCGCGAGCTCATCCACTGTCCGATCGGCGCGCTGGCGGCGCTGGGCGTTCAGCCCGGGGATGTGCAGCACGTGGTGCTGACGCATCTGCACTACGACCACGCCGGCAACCTGGACCTGCTGCCCGAGGCGACCTTCCACGTGCAGGACGACGAGATGGACTACGCCACGGGCCGCTGCATGTGCTTCGAGCCGCTGCGTCACGCGTACGCGGTGGAGGATGTGGTGTCGCTGGTCCGGCGCGTGTACGAGGACCGGGTGGTGTTCCATGACGGCGATGAGGCGCTGCTGCCGGGTATCGAACTGCTGAAGATCGGCGGCCACACAAAAGGGCTGCAATCGGTGCGGGTGCACACCGCGCGCGGCTGGGTGGTGCTGGCGTCAGATGCCAGCCACTACTACGAGAACATGGAGCGGGGGCGGCCGTTTCCCATCGTCTACAACACCGTGCAGATGCTGTCGGGTTACGCCAAACTGCATGCGGCCGCGCAATCGGACCAGCATGTGGTGCCGGGCCACGACCCGGCGGTGCTGCAGCGCTATCCCCGCTTTGAAGATTCCCGCCACGTGGCGATGTTGCATCTGCCGCCGCGGCGGCATTGAGCCGGCGGCGATCAGCCGCGGCGCGTGCTTTCCGCGTATTCCATGTAAAGCTGATGCGCGCGGCGCGCGATCGGGCCGTACTCCAGCGGACGATCCTCGACGCGGTTCACGTGCACCACCTTGCCGTAGTTGCCCGACGAGAACACTTCATCGGCCGCTTCGACGTCGGCGCGGGTCAGGCTGCGTTCCTGCACCTCGATGCCGTCGGCCTTCAGCAGCGCCAGCACGCGGCGACGCGTGATGCCGTTCAGGAAAGTGCCGTTGTCCACGGGCGTGGAGACGACGCCGTCCTTGGCCAGCCACAGGTTGCTGGTGGCGAACTCGGCCAGATTGCCCGCGCCGTCCAGCATGATGGCGTTGTCAAAGCCCCTTTCGGCGGCTTCGCGGATGGCGCGTTGGCCGTTGGGGTACAGGCACGAGGCCTTGGCGTCGGTGGGCGCCATGTTCGGCCACGAGCGCGCAAAGCTGGAGAAGCAGGCGGAAAAGCCCTGGTCGCCCGGCATCGGCACCTTGAATACGTGCAGCACGAATTGCGTTTTATCGGCGTCAGGCAGCAGGAAGCCGTCGGCGCAAAAGAACATCGGCTTGATGTAGAGCTCGGACCCTTCCGGGAAGCGCGCCACGGCCTGCAGGCACAGGTCCTGGATTTCTTCCCAGGCCAATTGCGGCTTCATCAGCATCTTTTCCGCCGAGCGCACGACGCGCTGGCAATGCAGGTCCAGGTCGGGCGTCAGGCCGCGGAAGGCGCGTGCGCCGTCGAAGACCATGCTGGCCATCCAGAAGGCGTGGTCGGCCGGGCCGAGCAGTTTGGGGTTTTCAGTGGTCCAGTGACCGTTGTGCCAGAACAAGGCATCCATGATTGTTTTCCTTGGCTTGAATCGGGTTGGCGATCGGGCGCGGAGCGGGTCCGGAACGCCGAATCGCCAGAATACATGAGCGGGACTTTTATTCCTTGGCCAGCGCTGCCTGCACGCGGTCGGCGACATCCGCAGGCACCCACTGCCGCCACACAGGCGCGTACTGCTTGAGGAAGTAACGCGCCGCGTCCTCGGGTTCCTTGCCCTCGTTTTCCAGCCAGCCCAGGGTGGCATCGATGGCGTCGTCCGGCACCGTCAGCTTGGTCAGGAACTCGGTCACGCGCGGCGCCTGTTTGGCGAA
Source organism: Achromobacter sp. UBA5777 (assembly GCF_002418565.1). Taxonomy (NCBI): domain Bacteria; kingdom Pseudomonadati; phylum Pseudomonadota; class Betaproteobacteria; order Burkholderiales; family Alcaligenaceae; genus Achromobacter; species Achromobacter sp. UBA5777. The sequence goes on from NZ_DIEJ01000155.1 coordinate 40,499, forward strand.
TTCAGCATTCATGCCGGTGACGACCGGGTTGGGCTTGAACTGCGTGGCGACGGGATTGGCGCACTTGGGGTCGGTCATGCACGTGTAGGCGGCCTGATCGAACGCGGGCAGTTCCAGCTTGACCAGATCCAGCGCGCCAACCAGCGACGTGGGCGTCCAGTAGTAGAAGACGATATCGCGCTTGCGCTTGTAGGCCGACACGATCGCCGCCTTTTGCGCGGCGCCCGAGCCGGGCGCGAACAGGGAGTAATCCTTGTCCAGCTTCAGGGCGCGCAGCAGGTTGTCGTTCAGCGTGCCGCAGGCCCAGCCCGCCGGGCAGCCATAGATGCGGCCGCGGCCCGGGTCTTCGGGGTCGGCAAACACTTCCTTGAAGCGCGCCAGATCGGCGGCGGACTTGAGCTCGGGATGCCGCTCCACGGTGTAGCGGGGCACATACCAGCCTTCGCCTGCGTCATAGACGTGGCCCACGCCCAGCACCTTGCCGCTGGCCAGCGCCTTCTTCCAGGCGCCTTCGATCTGGCCGGGCCAGACCTCGGGCGTGACGTCGACGTCGCCGCGTTGCAGCGCGGCCAGCATGGGCAGGGTCTCGCCAATTTCGACAGATGTCTTGCAGCCGTAGCCATGTTCGAGCACATAGCGCTCGATGCCGGCAAGCACCAGGTTGGATTCCCAGTTCAGGCCACTGAAACGGATGGGCCGGTCGACTTCGCAAGCCGGGGCGGCGGGGGCGGCCTGGGCCGCGGCGGGGGACAGCAGGGCGGCGGCCAGCGCGAGCGCGCCGAGGCCGGGAACGAGATGCGTGATGCGCATGGTCGGCACCTGTGTAGTGGGGTGCCTGCCATTGTACGGGGCGCTGCCGCGCGTCCCAATGCAACGGGGCCGCTGTGCGCGGCCCCGAGGGTCAATCCACCGAAGCGTCAGATCAGGCGCGGGCGGTGCGGCGGCGGTTGAAGAGGGCGCCCAGCTCGCCGACGATGCCGCGCCGGAAGGCCAGCACGCAGATCACGAAGATCAGGCCGCTGACGATCGTGACCGATTCGCCCAGACGCAGGAACCATTCGACGCCGGTCAGGTTGGCCATCATCTGGCCGAAGTCGCCCACCTTGTTCTCCAGCAGCACCACGATGAACGCGCCCAGCACGGGGCCGGTCAGCGTGCCCAGGCCGCCGATCAGCGTCATCAGGATCACCAGCCCGGACATCTGCCAGGTGGCGTCCGACAGCGTGGCCGAGACGAACACCAGCGTCTTGGTGGCGCCCGCCAAGCCGGCCAGCGCGGCCGACAGCACGAAGGCCACCAGCTTGAAGCGGTCCACGTCGTAACCCAGCGAGATCGCGCGCGGCTCGTTCTCGCGCAGCGCCTGCAGCACCTGGCCGAAGGGCGAGTTCACCGTGCGCCAGATGATGAAGTAGCCAATGATGAAGATGGCCATCACCAGGTAGTACAGGTTGATGTCCTTGGACAGGTCGATCATTCCCAGCAGGGTGCCGCGCGGCACGCTCTGCAGGCCGTCCTCGCCGCCCGTGAACTTGGCCTGCAGGAAGAAGAAGAACACCATCTGCGACAGCGCCAGCGTGATCATCGAAAAATAGATGCCGCTGCGGCGGATGGCTAGCGCGCCCATGGCCAGCCCCAGCAGCGCCGCCACGGCCACGCCGAACAGCAGCCCCAGTTCGGTTGGCAGGCCCCAGACCTTCATGCTGTGCCCGGCCGCGTAGGCCGCGCTGCCCAGGAACGCGGCGTGGCCGAAGGACAGCAGCCCCGTGAAGCCCAGCAGCAGGTTGAACGCGCACGCGAAGAGGGCGTAGCACATGACCTTCATGGCGAAGATCGGATACACGCCGGCGAAGGGAAGCAAGGCCACCACGATGGCCAGGACCGCATAGCCCAGGAATTGACGATTCATTTTTCTTTTCCGAACAGCCCGGCCGGGCGGATCAACAGAACAATGGCCATGATGATGAAGACGACCGTGCTGGACGCTTCGGGCCAGAACACCTTGGTCAGGCCCTCGATCACGCCCAGGCCCAGTCCGGTGACGATGGCGCCAAAAATGGACCCCATGCCGCCGATCACGACCACCGCGAACACGACGATGATGAGGTTCGAGCCCATCAGCGGCGAAATCTGCAGCACCGGCGCGGCCAGCACGCCGGCAAAGCCCGCCAGCGCGACGCCGAAGCCGTAGGTCAGTGTGATCATGCGCGGCACGTTCACGCCGAAGGACTCCACGAGGCGCGGATTCTCGGTGCCGGCGCGCAGCAGGGCGCCCAGGCGGGTGCGTTCAATGACGTACCACGTGGCGAAGCAGACGATGATCGACGCCGCCACGACCCAGCCGCGATAGTTCGGCAGGATCATGAAGCCCAGGTTGGTTGCGCCGCGCAGGGCCTCGGGCGTGGGATAGGGCTGGCCCGACACGCCGTAGAAGCTGCGGAACAGCCCCTCGATCAGCAGCGTCAGACCGAAGGTGAGCAGCAGCCCGTACAGGTGGTCGAGCTTGTAGAGATGCTTGAGCAGCAGTTTTTCAATGATGATGCCGAACAGCCCCACGATCAGCGGCGCCAGGATCAGCATGATCCAGTAGTTCAAGCCAAAGTACGAAAGCCCCATCCATGCGACGAAGGCGCCCAGCATGTAGAGGGCGCCGTGGGCGAAGTTGATGACGTTCAGCAGCCCGAAGATGACGGCAAGTCCGAGCGACAGCATTGCATAGAAGGAACCGTTGACCAGGCCCAGTAACAGCTGGCCGAACAAGGCCTGTATGGGGATGCCGAAAATGTCAGTCATCTTGTGAAAGTCCTGCGCGGTACGGAAGGAAGCGAGCTAGTCAGGAGGAATGCGGCCGGGCCATCGGCCCGGACCGCATCCGGGATCACAGGGGCCGGTTTATTTCTTGACCAGCTTGCACGTGGACTCGGACAACTTGGTGTAGACCTCGTCGCCAGGCAGCGTCGCCACCACCTTGTAGTAGTCCCACGGGCCCTTGGATTCGGCCGGGGTCTTCACTTGCATCAGGTACATGTCGTGGACCATGCGGCCGTCTTCGCGCACGACGCCGCCTTGGGCAAAGAAGTCGTTCACCTTGTTCGACTTCATCCACTTCATCACGTCGTCGCCGTTATCCGAGCCGGTGGCCTTGACGGCGTTCAGGTAGAACATCGCCGACGAGTAGTCGCCCGCCTGCAGCATCGACGGCTTGCGGCCGACCTTGGACTCGAACTTCTTGGACCAGGCGCGCGAGGCGTCGGATTGATCCCAGTACCAGCCGTCGGTCAGGTACATGCCCTTGGTGGCATCCAGACCGAGCGAGTGCACGTCGTTGATGAACACCAGCAGGCCGGCCAGCTTCATGGTCTGCGTGACGCCGAATTCGTTGGCGGCCTTGACCGTGTTGATGGTGTCGCCGCCGGCATTGGCCATGCCCAGGATCTGCGCCTTGGACGATTGCGCCTGCAGCAGGAACGACGAGAAGTCCGAGGCGCCCAGCGGTGCGCGCACCTGGCCCTTCACTTCGCCGCCCGCGGCCTTGACGACCGCCATCGTGTCGCGCTCGAGCGCGTGGCCGAACGCGTAGTCGGCAGTCAGGAAGAACCAGCTCTTGCCGCCGTCCTTCACCACTGCCGAACCCGTGCCGCGCGCCAGCGCCACGGTGTCGTAGGCGTAGTGCACGGTGTAGGGCGAACATTGCGCGTTGGTCAGGTCGGACGAGCCGGCGCCCACCGCGATGAAGGGCTTCTTCTTTTCAGCGGCGACCGCTGCCATGGCCAGGCTGGTGGCCGAGTTGGTGCCGGCGATGATGACGTCGACCTTCTGCTGATCGAACCATTCGCGGGCGCGTGCCGAGGCGACGTCGGCCTTGTTCTGGTGGTCCGCGGAGACGATTTCGATCTTCTTGCCGTTGACCGTGCCGCCGAAGTCTTCGACAGCCATGCGCACGGCTTCCAGGCCTGCCTTGCCGTCGATGTCGGAGTACACGCCCGACATGTCGGTGATGAAGCCGATGCGGATGACATCGTCGGAGATACCTTGAGCGTGGGCGGTTGCCCCCGCGAATCCCAGGCCCGCCATGGCCAGTGCAGCAGTGATGGTGTGCAGCTTCATGGGATGACTCCTCTTCCCTACAGTGTGGTGTTTGCCGGGGTTCCGGCGGATGACACAGGTTGCTTTAGACGCCCAGCAGTTCGTTGAGCGTGTCCTGTTTTTCTGAAAGTTCGGCAGCTTCGAAGTGCTCGACGATCTGGCCGTGCTCCATGACGTAGAAGCGGTCGGCCAGCGGCGCGGCGAAGCGGAAATTCTGTTCCACCATGACGATGGTGTAGCCCCGCTGCTTGAGCGCGGTGATCATGCGGGCCAGCGCCTGCACGATGACGGGCGCGAGGCCTTCGGAGATTTCGTCCAGCAGCAGCAGGTTGGCGCCGGTGCGCAGGATGCGCGCGACGGCGAGCATCTGCTGTTCGCCGCCCGACAGGCGCGTGCCGGGGGAATTGCGGCGTTCCTGCAGATTGGGGAACATGTCGTAGATCTCGGCCAGCGACATGCCGCCGCCCAGCGAGCCGACCACCGGCGGAAGCAGCAGGTTTTCTTCGCACGACAGGCTGGCGAAGATGCCGCGTTCCTCGGGGCAATAGCCGACGCCCAGATGGGCGATCTTGTAGGTGGGCAGGTCAATGGCTTCGGTGCCATGGATGCGCACCGAACCCTTGCGCGAGCCGGTCAGGCCCAGGATGGCGCGCAGCGTCGTGGTGCGGCCGGCGCCGTTGCGGCCCAGCAGCGTAACGACTTCGCCCTGTCCCACGCGCATGTCCACGCCGTGCAGGATATGCGATTCCCCGTACCAGGCGTTGAGGCCCGAAATTTCGAGTGCGGGGGTGCTCATGCGTGCGCTCCTTGAAGTTCGCCGTCGGTCGTGCCCATGTAAGCCTGCATCACGGCCGGATGGCGGGAGACTTCGGCGTAGGAACCTTCGGCCAGCACCGAACCGCGCGCCAGCACGGTAATGGTGTTGGCGATGGAGGACACGACATTCATGTTGTGTTCCACCATGAGGATGGTGCGCCCGGCGCTCACGCGCTTGATCAGTTGCGTGACGCGGTCCACGTCTTCGTGGCCCATGCCCTGGGTGGGTTCGTCCAGCAGCATCAGCTCGGGCTCCATCGCCAGCGTGGTGGCGATCTCGAGCGCGCGCTTGCGGCCGTACGGCAGGTTGACCGTGGTTTCGTCGGCAAAGCCGCCCAGGTCCACCTGTTCAAGCAGCGCACGCGCGGGCTCGTTCAGGGCGGCCAGGCGCTTGTCGCTTTGCCAGAAGTGATAGGACAGGCCGGTCTTGCGCTGCAGGCCGATCCGCACGTTCTCGAGCACGGTCAGGTGCGGGAACACCGCCGAGATCTGGAACGACCGGATGATGCCGCGCCGTGCAATCTGCGCGGGGCGCTCGCCGGTGATGTCGATGCCATTGAACTTGATGCTGCCCGACGTGGGCGCCAGGAATTTGGTCAGCAGGTTGAAGCATGTGGTCTTGCCCGCGCCGTTCGGCCCGATCAAGGCATGAATCTCGCCCCGCTTGATACGCAAATCGACCCCGTTGACCGCGACGAAGCCGCGGAACTCCTTGGTGAGGCCTTTTGTCTCCAGGATTGTGTCATCCATGTTCGCTGCACCAGCGTTGTATTTATATGGTCTCTGCCTGACGTCATTGCGTCAGGCCCCCGCAGGGTTCGAAAACTGTTTTCGTGCGTAGTTTTCTTATGAGTTGCCGGCGAGTATGCGGACGTCGCAATCAAAATTCCATGAGGGTTTGTCATAGGTTTTGCACTGCGGAAAGGGCAATTGTCGGCATGCCGACAATGCTTGGCTCGCAAGGGGAGAAAGCCTTTCCAATAAGGAAATGCGTTGCAGCAATTACGCGTTGATCGTCATCAAGATGTCACGCGGGATTAAGCGAGGGAAAACCCGGTTTTCCGCCCGCATAATCCGCCGCCGCGTGCAGACGCCGAATGCTTTATGCAGGGGTTTTCTGCTTGAATTCGCAGAGATCGGAAATGCCGCATTGGGGGCATTTCGGTTTGCGCGCCACACAGACGTAGCGGCCGTGCAGAATCAGCCAGTGATGCGCGTCCAGCAGATATTCCTGCGGCACGAACTTCATCAGTTTCAGCTCGACTTCCAGCACGTTTTTTCCGGGCGCAATGCCGGTGCGATTCGAGACGCGGAATATGTGCGTGTCCACCGCCATCGCCGCTTGCCCGAACGCGGTATTGAGCACCACGTTGGCCGTCTTGCGNNGCCATGCTGCTCGATCAGGATCTTGCAGGTGGCGATCGCGTTTTTTGCCTTCGTGCGAAAAAGGCCAATGGTCTTGATGTAGTCGGCCAGCCCTTCCTCGCCCAGCGCCGCCAGCGCCTCCGGCGTGCCGTACTGCGGAAAGAACTTGCGCGTGGCGATGTTGACCGACTTGTCCGTGGCCTGCGCCGACAGCAGCACGGCAATCAGCAACTGGAACGGCGTGTCGTATTCCAGTTCGGTGGTGGGGGTGGGGTTGGCCGCATGCAGGCGGGCGAATATCTCTCGGCGTTTGGCGGCGTTCATGACTGCGTGGGATTGCGGCGGGCCCGGGCGCGGGCCAGTGCGGATTCGATGGCGGAGCGCTTGCGGTCTTCCTTTTGCGCGTCTTCGGAAGCGGCCGCGGCGGGGGCGGGCGCTTCCGGGATGTCGGGCGCCATCAGGCGCGCATTGTCGGCGGCCAGGCGCTCGGCGCGCGCCAGGTGGTTGCGATGGCGCTGGCGGCTGATCGCGGCGTCTTCGCTGGTCCACGCGCGGCCGGCCGG